>JARKOX010000109.1 GCA_029975525.1 Prolixibacteraceae bacterium
GGTGAAACGGTTGTTGGTCGACTTCCAGGTGTTGACAAAACCTCCGGAAACGGTTATTGAGACGTCGAACTGGGTAACCGTAAACTTGAGGTCGAAGAGAAAATCTTCGAGGACAGCCACTACTCCATCTTCTACCAGCAGGTTTTCCTTGCTGAGGTTTCCAACGGACATTCCGCCAATCTGGGCTACCGGATCGGGTACTTTTTTCACCCGGAAGGTCATTGATCCCATCGATCTTTCCACTCCGCCAACCGTGGCATAAACCGTGACGGTGGTTTTGCGCCCCATTTCATCCAGGTCTTTGGGATAGACCATAAAAGCGTTGCCGGAGCGTTCGATCCGTCCGTTGGAGAGATCCACCCGCAGGTTTTCCTTCGGAACACTGGGTACCGACACATCCACCGGATTGGGGATTCCCTGGTAAAAGACATTCATTTTGGTTGGGGAGATGGTCACACTCGGCGGGGTAACCTGGTATTCCTGGGTGAACGGATAGTTGCGGTAGGTACCTTCGGGGGTTTTGTATTTGATCAGCCCCGACCATTTAAACGTTCCCGGCTGGGTGGTTTTGACCCGGTAAACTCCTTTTCCGTCCACAATGTTGAGCGGCTGGTTGTTGACCAGGATTTCAGGCTGTTCGGTGGTGTCAATCGCAGCCAGAAAAACTTCGGCCAGGTATTCGTCGCCCTGCAGGACGATGCCGGAGTTGGCAATGACCTGTGCGCCCAGCTTGTTGAATTTGTAGGAAGCGGCGTCAATCTGTGAATAGAAGTAGTTGACAACGTTGGCTTCGGAGTTTTTAACGTCAATCTGCATTTTGGAAAGCAGGGTAAGGATGGCTGCCAGCGGCTTGCTGTCAAAATGCTGGATCTCCCAGCTTCTCTTTTCGCCCCCTTCCCGAAGGTTGATCGGCGGGTCTTCCGTTTTTAGCTCCTGCAGGATGTTCTCGCGGAGCTGAAGATCGTCTTCCGGAATCATACTCACCACAAATTCTTTGTAAGCGATGATTTTTCGTTTCAGTTCATCGGCTTTCTTTTGGGTGATCATAATTTCAGAAGGGGTATTGATGTCGTCTTCTTTGCGGATGATCAAGGTGTCGCCTTTTTCGGTGACAAAGGTAAAGCGGTCATTCCCGGCAGGATTGTCGGGAGTAACCGTTTTGGAGCCGGAAGATACCACCAGTTTTTCCTTTAACTGCCAGATGTAGGAGATTAAACTGTCGGTTTTGGTTTTGATCTGGTCGGCTTTGTCTTTCCACTCCTGCACTTTGGCCGGATTCTCGGCATACGCCTGGTTAAAGGCCGAATAGACCTGTGCGTTTTTCATGTCCACCGCCCGGAGGGTTTGCATGAGGCTGGCGTCAACCACCCGGAAAGCCTCAAGTACCTCGGCCGCCACGTTGATTGCCAGCATGGCCGTCAGGACGATGTACATCATGTTTATCATTTTTTGCCTCGGGGTTTCCGGGCAATTCTTGGTACCCATATCAGCTTGTCTTCGGTTCGGTTATTTTTTATAATTCATGGCTCCCAGCATATTTCCGTAGATGTTATTCAGAGCCTCCAGGTGCTGGTTGAGCTTGGATGCATTTTCCTGATAACGTTTCAGTTCGTCGACCGAAGCGGCCAGGATTTCGTTCATCCGGCCCAGGTCGGCGTTGAATTTCTGGCTGGCCTGAAATTGCAGCTCGGTTCCGCGCAGCTGGCTTTCAACGGTGCTGTTCAGGGCTTCCATGTTTTTGCTCAGCTTGCTGATGTTTTCGGTATAGAGGCGCGAGGAGTCGCCGACATTTTTCAACGACTGCTCCATCCTTTCGGAAGCGTTGTGGTAACTCCGTGCCAGCAGGTTCCCCGATTCACTTACTTTGGAGGAGAACTCTTCGCCGGTGCGGTTCATCTTTTCAATGATGGCCTGCCCCGACACAGTCAGTTGCTGGGTGGTATGCTGGTAGGTGTCAACCAGCTGGCTGAGCGAGTGGTTGATGGACTGGTTGGCCTTGGAGTTAATTTCCGAGAAAGAGGTCATGGCTTCACTGGCCGAATTCAGATTTTTGACATACAGGTCGGTGGCGAGGGTGGCCGATGAAATGTCGCTGATCCCTTTGGCCGTGTTGCTGAGTTCGTTCAATCCGCGGCTTACTTTGTTCAGCAGATCGGGGGTAATGTCGGAAACGCCAAACAGCTCTTCAAATTTGTTCTTTCCGGATCTTTCCAGTTCGTCAAATTCAGAGATTTCGTAATCATCTTTCAGCTCCGGATAGACTTTCGACCATTCCGGGATTTCGAGAGGCGGCTCGAAGGCCGAAACGAAAAAGATAAAAGCTTCGGTTAACAACCCAACCGTCAGAAAAAAACCGGAATAGGGCCAGTGCTGCAGTTTAAACAAAGCGCCAATCAGCACGATTGAAGCTCCCCAGCTGTAGATATAGCCCATGAAAATTTTTGAGCGTTTCGTTTTTAGAAGTTCGCTGATATTCATAATAACTGATGATTAGGTTTTTTAAAATTCATTTCCAAAGGTTGACCGGACACAACGGAACCCAACAAAAGATTTTGTAGTGTCCTGGTATTCAAAGCTGCGGGTTGAAACCTGCGTAAAATAAGCAATATCTTTATATGAACCGCCCCGGATAACTTTTCGTTTCATTACCGGCGGATCGTCGGGCAGGGCATTGTATTCGAAGTTGGGGTTGATGTCGCTGACCAGCATGTAGCCCGATTCGTCGTACGCGGTGTTGGTCCATTCGGCAACGTTTCCGGCCATATCGTAAAGCCCGAAGTCATTCGGATCGTAACTGCCCACCTTCATGGTTGCAATTCCGCCATCTTCCACGTAGTTTCCGCGCAGGGGCTTGAAGTTGGCCATAAATACTCCTTTCTGGTCGCGGGTGTAATAGCCGCCCCACGGATACATCGAGAATTTTTTTCCACCACGGGCGGCATATTCCCATTCGGTTTCGGTGGGGAGGCGGTAGGCCATCAGGCCCGGTTCGCCCCGGCTTTCGAAATAGTCGTTCTGTATTTTGGTTCTCCAGTTGCAAAATGCTTTGGCCTGTTTCCAGGTGACGCCTACCACGGGGTATTCGTCGAAGCCGGGATGCCAGAAGTAGCGGGTGGCCCAGGGTTCGTTGTAGGAATAGGTAAAGTCGCGGATCCAGCAAAGGGTGTCGGGATACACGTTGGTGCGGTCTTTAAAGATGAAGGCCGACCGGTTGTCAATCGGGATCTCCTTGCCGGTGGGATCCACCACGGTTCCTTCGTAACGCTGGGTTTCGTAGTTGTAGCTGTTGGCCCGTCTGGCAGCCTGCTGGTAGTCGATCCACCAGGATTCGTAAAACAGTTTGCGGGGGTCGATCTCTCTTCTGCCCAGGAAACGTTCATTTTCGGGGATGAACAGCTCTTCCATCGCCATCAGCTGGTCGGGGTCTCCCCAGTCGATCCGTTCGCGCCAGTTGATTCGGGGCGGATCGATCGGGTTGCCGTTCCGGTCTTCGGTAATGAGGAATTCGGGAAATTGTCCACCCAGGAGTTGACGGGCAATCGAGTCGCGCACCCAGTGGACAAATTGACGATATTCGGCATTGGTAATCTCGGTATCGTCCATCCAGAAAGCTTCGACCGAAACGGTACGGGTGGGCGTCAGCGCTGCTGCCGGATCCTGGTCGCTGGGGCCTATGTTCAAGGTTCCGCGGCGGACGAAGGTCATTCCGTAGGGAGGCGTTTCACTCCATTTACCCTTTCTTTTGACGCCTACCAGTTCTCCGTTTCCGTAGCCGGAACCGGAGCCTGATTTGAAGCAACCCGTGAAGCTTAAGGCTGTCAGCAACACTATGGCAACAAAAAATAGTTTTTTCATAGTTCAGTACGATATCGTTTTTTTACAAAAACCTTACACTTTTATATTTGCGGCTCCGGTTCTTCTCCAGATTAACCAAATAACTTACAAAAATTTCGTGCGAACCGTAGCCGTAACGCCCCAGCGCTGACGTGGTCAGGTCGAACGAATAACCGACTTGAAGGCCGTTAACCAATTCAAGTCCCAGTAATAGAGATAATGCGTCCTCAATACGGTAGGACAATCCACCCCAAAATCTGTTGTCGTATACCACATTGGTATTCAGGTCTAATTGCCAGCTTGCGGCATCGCTTTTGAGCAAAAACGCAGGCCGTAACTCAAACAACGGATCCGGCAGTTTAATATTGTATCCACCCATAAAATAATAATTCCTAACCAGATAGCTTCTAGCCTGGTCGGCAAATCTCAAAGGGGCTTCATTGAGATGTGTTACCGAAGCTCCCAAGTAATAGTTGAGACCTTTCAGGTACACGCCCAGTCCGGCATCGAATGCCATCTGGCTTGCCTCGCCCTGCGGAATTCCGGGGTCGGATGAAATAGGAGTCAGGATACCTGAATTGTAATCGTCGGTCAGACGGCTGTCCAGCGGGTCCTGAATATTGAAACTTTTCGTTAAAAAACCGAGAGAAACTCCAATTCCTAACGTCCCGAAAGAAAGCGGGGCATGGTAGGCGTAAACAGCATTGGCAAGAACGTTTTTTTCAAATCCGATTTCATCACTGATAATATTTAGCCCCACCCCGCCGGGGGAACCAAATAACTGAACAGTTGCATCGGCGCTAAATATCAGGGTTTTTGGTGCGCCATTGTACCCAGACCACTGGTAACGGTTCAGAATAATTCCACTGATTCCATCCTGACTTCCGGCATAACCCGCGTTTACCCCCAGTTTGTAAAACATGTTATGGGTAAGCTGTGGGTCCTGCTGCCCGAAAGCCGCTAAGTTAACTATAAATAAGATAAAAAATAAAAAAGAAAAATACTTTTTCATATTCTGTTCCCAACCATCCTTTTTCTTATTTCTCCGTTTGTCACAAAAGAAATAAAAAATAGGGTTTTAACGTGTGCCAGTGTCGGCTAAGCAAAGAACGGATATAATTTTTTATTATTTTGATAACCGGTCAGTTTTTCGGGCATATTTCCACCAGGTGTCGGGGATCTCCTGCTGGCAGGCCTGTTTGTAGTCGTTTTCGTGACAGGCGACAGTCCAGCTGATACCTTCTCCACAGTGAATTTCAAGCCACCAGCGGTTGGTCGCCGGATGGTAGTAAAACACCATGGGTTCGCCCATCTCCTCCATTTCGACATAATACATCGAAAAGGGGGCTTTGTCGGTTTTGGGGTCCTCGGCCCGGCGGTGGATAACCGCTTCCAGAAAGTACCAGACAATTTGCGCGGCCAGGTTGGCGGTGAGTCCGCTTTTGTCGAAAACGGGGTTTACCTCAAACAATCCAAACACCGACAGCCGGTTGCTCAGTCCGGCATAGCGGGCCAGCCGGCAGGCTTCTTCGCTGTAAAGGCCGTTGGGCGACGGGTCGAAATGTCCCGAGGCGTCGGACTGCTTAATGGCTGCCAGGTCGAAACTGAGGAAGTCGGTGTTCCGCAGCGCCGGTTCAACGGCGGCAAACTGATCGCGCAGCTGCCCCAGGTGGAGGGTGTCGAAGGTTTGTTCCTTCAGGTAATTTAAAAGCGAAGGAGGGACCACGTGGCTCTGGATGCCAATGAACTGCAGGTGGAAGAGCTGCGGGTTTTCGCGCAGGATGCGTGAAATGAAGTTGGTGGCGTCAGAAACTTCGCGGGAGGTCTTGGTGTCGACGCGGGTGTCGATCACCGACAGCGTAAAGTCATCTTTTCCCTGGAAGGCGCGGGCAATCCCGACACTGAGATCCTGGCCGCCCCCCAAAAAGATGGTGACCACCCCGGCTTCGCGGAGGTAATCGACCACGTCACGCAGCGCGAAATAGAGGTCGTTTTCGCCTTTTCCAGGCTTCAGGTTACCCAGATCGATAATTTTCAGGTCGGCGTCGAAGTTACTGAGCCGGTAAAGGTATTTCCGGATCTCGGCAGGGGCCAGGGAAGTACCTTTGTTGGGGGTTTTCCGGTCGTCGGGAATACCGGCCAGCGCTACCTGCGCTTTCCCGGTTTGTCCGGGCGTCGTCTGCAGGGTCAGCTTTTCAATGTAATATCCCAGATTTTGCCTGGTGAACTTCTTCTCCGTCTGGAAAAGTTCAAAATCAACCGGTTCAAAATAATGTAGGAGGTCCATCTTCCTTTTTTATCCAAAATTACCGAACTGTTCGGAAATAACCGTTACTTCTTCTGCCTTTTCTGTGTTTTGCCGCCCTCTTCTATCAGCTTCAGGCACGCTTCATAGGTCAGGGTTTCGGGCTGGGTGCCTTTGGGTATTCGGAAATTGCTCTTTTTGTAGGCGATGTAAGGTCCCCAGCGGCCGTTCAGCACCCGCAGGTCGGCGTCTTCGGCGAAGGTTTTGATGACGGCATTGCGTTCTTTTTCCCGTTTGGCTTCGATCAGTTCGATAGCCCGTTCCAGGCCCACGGAATAGGGGTCATCGGTTTTGGGAAGCGATACAAACTGGTTGTTGTGCCGGATGTAGGGGCCAAAACGTCCCACGCCGACCGTGACCTTTTTGTTTTCGTAATCTCCCAGCTCGCGGGGCATCTTAAAGAGCTCCAGAGCCTCTTCGAGGGTGATGGTTTCGAGGTGCTGGCTGGGGCGGAGGCTGGCAAACTGCGGTTTTTCCTGGTCTTCGTCAACGGTCGATTCACCCAGCTGCGCAATTGGGCCAAACCTTCCGATTTTAACGGAAACCTGTTTGCCGGTTTTGGGATCGCTTCCCAGAATACGTTCCCCTTTGGTTTTTTCTGAATTTTTCAGCGTCGATTCAATGGTTTGGCGGAACGGATGGTAGAAACGGTCGATCATTTCGTTCCATACTCTTTTCCCTTCGGCAATATCGTCGAACTCTTTTTCCACATTGGCGGTGAAGTTGTAATCCATCACCTGTTCGAAGTTTTCGATCAGGAAGTCGTTGACGACCATGCCGATATCGGTGGGGAAGAGTTTGGATTTTTCGGCTCCGGTAATTTCAGTTTTGGTGGTTTCGCTGATGGTGTTGTTTTTCAGTTCGAGTACCGAAAACTGCCGTTCAGTGCCGGGACGGTCTTCGCGGATCACGTAATTCCGGGTTTGAATGGTGGAAATGGTGGGGGCATAGGTCGAGGGCCTGCCAATTCCCAGTTCTTCGAGGCGTTTTACCAGCGAGGCTTCGGTGTAGCGCGGCGGTTTTTGGGTAAAACGTTCGGTGGCCAGTATCTGCCGGGCTTTCAGCTGGTCGTTTGCCTTCAGCGGGGGGAGCAGGTCGCTGCTGTTTGGCGAGCCGTTTCCGTTCTCTTCGTCCGATGATTCCATGTAAACTTTCAGGAATCCGTCGAAAATGATCACCTCGCCCGAAGCGATGAATTTTTCTTCAGCGGTGGAGATATCAATGGTGATGGTGGTTTTTTCCAGCACGGCATCGGCCATCTGCGAGGCGATGGTCCGCTTCCAGATCAGGTCGTAGAGCCTTTTCTCCTGAGCCGATCCGGAGATTGTTTCGTGGTCAATATATGTTGGGCGGATCGCTTCGTGGGCTTCCTGTGCCCCTTTTGATTTGGTTTTGTACTGACGGATCTGCACATATTTGTCGCCGTGCAGTTCGGTAATTTTTTGGGAGGCGGTGTTGAGCGCCAGTCCCGAGAGGTTCACCGAGTCGGTACGCATGTAGGTGATTTTCCCTCCCTCGTAGAGGCGCTGGGCCACCGACATGGTTTGGGCCACCGAAAAACCCAGTTTGCGGCTGGCCTCCTGCTGCAGGGTCGAGGTGGTGAAGGGCGGCGCCGGCGTTCTCCGGGCCGGTTTGCGGGTGATGTCGGCAATCGTAAAACGGGCTGTTTTGCACTTCTCGAGGAAAGCTTCGGCTTCCTGCCGGGTATCGAACCGCCGGGGCAGTTCGGCTTTTACTTCGGCGGTTTGCCCGTCGGAGAGGTGAGCCTGGAAATTGGCGGTGACGCGGAACGATGAGCTGCTCTTGAAATTGATTATTTCGCGTTCGCGCTCCACGATGAGGCGAACCGCTACCGACTGCACGCGGCCGGCCGAGAGCGAAGGCTTCACTTTTTTCCACAATACCGGCGACAGCTCAAACCCCACAATGCGGTCGAGCACCCGGCGGGCCTGCTGGGCATTTACCAGGTTTTCGTCGATGTTGCGCGGGTTTTGGATCGCATTCAGAATTGCGTCTTTGGTAATCTCATGAAAAACAATACGCTTGGTTTTGTCGGCTTTCAACCCCAGCTCTTCTTTCAGGTGCCAGGCGATAGCCTCCCCCTCACGGTCTTCATCGGAAGCCAGCCAAACCATAGTGGCTTTTTTGGCTAACTTCTTCAGTTCGGCGACTATCTTTTTCTTGTCATCTGAAACTACATATTTGGGGAGGTAGTTATTTTCGATGTCAATTCCAAAGTCCTTTTTCTCCAGATCACGGATGTGTCCCATGCTTGAGGTTACCAGAAAATCTTTTCCCAAAAACTTCTCAATGGTTTTGGCTTTTGCCGGTGACTCAACGATTACGAGATTTTCCTGCATAGGCTTTTTTTGTTACTCGGTTTTAAAAAATTTTTGCAAAGTAAAGAAAATGGTAAGGTAAGATCAAAATTTAACTTCACAATTTTTGTTTTCTATATGGCTGAGAATGATGCTTTTATTTTGGCGGCAATTTTTTAACGATTTTCGGGGGCGGCTTTGAATTGCCATAACCATATAATACTGATATATTTGCCGTAACTTTTTAAATTTGGATTCATGGCTTCGGAAAGCGCTGATTTTAAAAAATATATCCGTTATTTCTGGGTGAC
>JARKOX010000113.1 GCA_029975525.1 Prolixibacteraceae bacterium
CGCTTTTCCAGTTCTGTCCCCCTGATGACCAGAGTTGGATATATGCGCGTGCAGACGGCTCCAAGCTCAACAATGCGGCGGGCCGTCTCCAGGGCCTTTTCAGGGGTATCGCCGGGAAGGCCGGTCATCATCTGAAGGCCCAGCTTAAATCCGGCTTCGCGGATCAAGGCGGTTGCTTTCTCCACATCCCGGACCGTATGCCCGCGCCCCGAAAGCATCAGCACTTCATCGTCGAGCGACTGTGCCCCAAGCTCAATGGTGGTGACTCCGTATGACTTCAGCAACTTCAATGCATCTGTGTCAATATAGTCGGGCCGGGTACTGAGGCGGATACCGTGGATGCGGCCGGCATACAGGAAACTTCGGGCAACATCCAGATACAATGCCTGCAACTCCGGCTCAATCCCGGTGAAGCTACCACCAAAGAATCCGATTTCGATGTGCGAATCCTTTTCAGGGATTGTTTTCAGGTGCTGCAGAATGATTTCACGCACCTCATCCGGTTCCGGCTGCTGGTGGCAGCCCGAAATGCTGTGCTGATTGCAGAACACGCAGCGGTTGGGGCAGGCCAGCTCAGGTACGAAGATGGGGATGGTGAAATGCTTCTTCTTCATTGCGGATTGCAGATTGCGCTTGTCTCGTGAGACGGCGATAGCCGGATAACGAGAGATTTCGGATTTTAGATTGCGGACCCCCATATATCCGGTGGATTTTCCTGTTCAAGTAGAACTGTGGATGTCCGCGTCAGAAAATAAGACGCGGACCAACTCACGGATGTCCGCGTCAGAAAATAAGACGCGGACCAACTCACAGAAATGAACTCACCGTAAGTAATGTCTACTCCCCTTGTCTCCCCGTCTCCTTGTCAGTTGCTTCGAAAACTAATGAATCCGGCACAACCCCTCGTCCCTCGCCCCTTTTAAGCGTCCCTCGTCCCTCCTTCAGGCATTTAGCTCCACAATCTTCAGAATCACCTCGGTTGCTTTTTCCATGGATTCGAGCGGGACAAATTCAAACTTGCCGTGGAAGTTATGACCACCTGCAAAGATGTTGGGACAAAGCAGGCCCATATAACTGAGGCGGGATCCGTCGGTGCCACCGCGGATGGGCTTGATTTTGGGTTTTACCCCCACGGCCTCCATCGCCAGGCGGGCGGTTTCCACAATATGATACTCAGGTTCCACCTTTTCGCGCATATTGTAGTACTGATCCTTCATTTCAAGGGTGAAGCAACCTGCTCCGTAACGCTGGTTCATAAAGTCAGCGCATTGCTTCATGGTTACCTTGCGCTGCTCAAACAGGGCCCTGTCATGATCGCGGATAATGTACTGGATCATGGACTTCTCCACCGATCCTTCCATTTTCATCAGGTGGAAGAAGCCCTCGTAATCCTGCGTAAACTCAGGCCGGTCGAAAACGGGAAGCAAAGCATTGAATTCCGCAGCCATCAGCAGGGCATTCTGCATTTTACCTTTGGCATATCCCGGATGGATATTCCGACCCTGGATGGAAATTTTTGCATAAGCGGCGTTGAAGTTCTCAAACTCCAGTTCCCCGATTTCACCTCCGTCAAGTGTATAGGCCCAGTTGGCAGCAAACTTCTTTACATCAAAATGATCCACACCGCGTCCTATTTCCTCATCAGGCGTAAAACCGATTTTTACGGGCCCATGCTTTATTTCGGGATGATTCACCAGGTACTCCACCGCGGTCATGATTTCCGCGATTCCGGCTTTGTCGTCGGCACCCAACAGGGTAGTCCCGTCGGTCACAATCAGCGTTTGCCCGGCATATTGCTTCATCTCGGGAAAATCAGCGGGAGAGAGCACAATGCCCAGCCCGCTGTTGAGGACGATATCCTTCCCGTCCCAGTTTTCTATAATGCCGGGTTTGATGTTATCACCAGGCATGTCGGGACTGGTATCCACGTGGGCGATAAAACCAATGGCAGGGCCTGTTTTGCCGTTATTGGCAGGCAGGGTGGCCATCACGTAGCCATTTTCATCCATGGAAACATCCTCCAGGCCGAATGATTTAAGCTCGTCATGCAAAATTCTGAGTAAAACCAGTTGTTTGGCGGTACTCGGGCAGCTTGACGAGTTGTCATCGCTCTGGGTATCGACGCCTACATACCGCAGGAAGCGTTCTTTTATAACTTCTTTCATAGTAAAGTTTATATTTCATTAAAATTAACAAATTGGCAGGGAATGCAGGATGAAATGCATTCCGTCGGGCCTTCACCGCCACTCACTTTCCGGATTATGCTTCTGTCTCCGGTTTGGCCCTGAGCGACTCCCAGACCACATAACCGCAGATCACGGCAAACATAAGCAGGGCAAGGGCTTCCGCAGCATTTGATTCAAACCATTCAGCATTCACATAATTGATGCCTCCGAATTTTAGCATGGCGCTTACCACGCCCATCAGTGCACCGCCGGCGATAAATCCGGAGGCGATGAGGGTACCGCGTTCCTTGCGCGCCTGATTGAGTTTTGCGTCCTTCGAACGGGTAGTCACAACCCAGGCGATGATGCCGCCCACCAGCAGGGGTGTATTGAGTTCGAGCGGGATAAACATTCCAAGGGCAAAGGCCAGGGCCGGAACGCCGATCATGGTAAGGATCAGCGAAAGGAAAGCGCCGGCCGCATAAAGCATCCAGGGTGCTGCCTTACCCGACATCATCGGCTCGATTACGGCGGCCATGGCATTGGCCTGGGGGGCAACCAGCGCATTTTCACCGGTAAAGCCGTAGGTTTCGTTCAAAATCATAATAACACCGCCAACGGTAGCCGCCGACACCAGGGTTCCCATAAACTTCCAGCTCTGCTGTTTGTAGGGCGATGAGCCAAGCCAGTAACCGATTTTCAGGTCGGTGATAAAGCCCCCGGCCATGGAAAGCGCCGTACAAACAACCCCTCCGATGATCAGCGCAGCCACCATACCGGCGGTTCCCGACAAGCCGGCCCAGACAAGCACCAGCGAGGTGATGATCAGCGTCATCAGCGTCATGCCCGAAACCGGGTTGGTTCCCACAATGGCAATGGCATTGGCTGCAACGGTGGTAAACAAAAAGGCAATCACCATCACGATAGCAAGGGCGATCAGCGCCTGTGTGAGGTTATTGACCACTCCGAACATAAAAAAGACAAATATTACCAAGGTGGTGAGCAGAATACCGCCGAGAATGATTTTCATCGGCAGGTCGCGCTGGGTGCGTTTATTGTTGGCGCTTACAGCCTGTTTGCCCGACAGTTCCTTCACCGCGAGTCCGAAAGCACTTTTAATAATCCCGCTGGAGCGGATAATGCCGATGATGCCGGCCATGGCAATCCCGCCTATGCCTATATGCCTGACGTAATTGCGGAATATCTCTTCGGGCGACATCTGGCTGATCAGCGCGGTGACATTGGCGCCTACGGCCAGGGTTTGACCCTCGGCAAAATGCGAAATCACCGGGATAATCACATACCATCCCACAAAAGACCCGGCGGTGATGATGGCGGCATACTTCAGTCCGATAATGTAGCCAAGGCCCATTACGGCGGCACCCACATTCATTTTAAATACAATTTTGAACTTATCGGCGATCATCTCGCCGGCCGGAATCACACGGGTGGTAAACACTTCGCTCCACCATCCGAAGGTGGCAATGATAAAATCGTAGATTCCGCCGATCAGCCCCGCAACAAGCAGCAGCCGGGCCTGGCTTCCCCCCTTTTCGCCCGAAACAAGCCCCTCGGTGGTGGCGGTAGCTTCCGGAAAGGGATACTTGCCATGCATATCCGAAACAAAATATTTACGGAAAGGGATCAGGAACAGAATTCCCAGGAATCCGCCAAGCAGCGATGAGAGAAATACCTGGTAAAAGTGGGCTTCCAGATTAAGGATATATAGCGCCGGCAGCGTAAAGATGGCACCGGCAACAATTACGCCCGAACTGGCGCCTATCGACTGGATAATCACATTTTCGCCCA
>JARKOX010000149.1 GCA_029975525.1 Prolixibacteraceae bacterium
AGCTGCTGGGCACCGGAACGATGCTGGCGATTACTCTTACCGTATTGAACTGGACTGGAAGTCGTATCTCTACTTTGGACTGAAAGCCGGATTTACCAACTACGTCAACAATCTGAACGATTACACCATTTACGACCCCGACCACCCGGTCGACCCCGTTTTCCAGGGAGTGATTCACCGTTATTTTGTCCCAAATTTTGGTGTCGGTGTTTTACTCCAGTCCGAAATCTGGCAGGTCGGCATATCGGTTCCCAAAATCATCCAGCTGGAGTATGACAGCAACGTCACCGACGTGAACTCCTACTCCGAGCTGCGCCATTTCTTCTTTTCGGGCAGTTATATTTTCGACCTGAAACATGGCTATTTCCTGAAACCATCACTTCAGCTTCTGGTGGTTAAAGGCGCCCCGCTCGAACTGGGCGCTTCGCTCGACCTGCTCTTTTTCAAAAGAATGTGGCTGGGAGGTTTTTACCGCTACAACGAAACGGCCGGTGTAACCGCCCAGTGGATCTTCAGCAAAAAGATGCGTTTTGGTTACTCCTACGAATTCCCGGTGACCGACCTGGCCCGTTACCAGTTCGGCACCCACGAGGTGATGTTCAGTTACGAACTCAACTTTACCCGGAACAACCGGTACAACTTCCGTTTTTTCTGACCTAAACCCAAAACGATTTTCAGCTGTTCTATTGACATTTCATCAAAACCATCAATTATGCTACTGACAATTTCGCCTGCCAAAACTCTCGATTTTACCACAACGCCGGTCACCCGGCACGCCAGCGAACCGGTATTTATGACACAAACCCGGAAGCTGGTTTCGGAACTCCGGAAACGCAAAGCTTCCGAACTGGAGGCCATCATGAATATTTCGCCCAAACTGGCCCTGCTGAACTACGAACGGTTCCAGACCTGGAAACCGGTCCCCGAACTGTCGAAACAGGCGGTGCTGGCGTTCAACGGTGATGTTTATGCCGGACTGGATGCCCCGAGGCTGCACGAAGAGGAGTTGCTGCTGGCACAAAAACAGCTGCGGATTTTGTCGGGATTGTATGGGGTATTGCGGCCGCTCGATCTCATCCAGCCCCATCGTCTCGAAATGGGAACCCGCCTGGAGATAGCCGGCAAGCCGGATTTGTATGAATTCTGGAGAGAAAAGGTGGTTGCCGAAATCAACCGGGCCGTAAAAGAGAGCGGCAGCCCGGTGTTGATCAATCTGGCTTCGGCAGAATATTTTAAGAGCATCAACCTTTCAAAGCTGCAGGCCGAAGTGGTCACCGCCGAATTTAAAGAGTTGAAAGCGGGGAAATACCGGATGGTCTCCTTCTTTGCCAAAAGAGCCCGCGGGCTGATGACCCGTTTTGTTTTGCAGAACCGGCTGTCCGATCCGGAGGAGCTGAAAGCTTTCGACAGCGAAGGCTACCATTTCAATCCGCACCTCAGCCAAAACAACACGCTGGTTTTCACCCGCGAACGCTGACCTGCGCTAAAACGGCAGGTCGTCACTGCCTTCGTCAGCCCGCTCGGGCGGGATATCGCCAATTTCGAACGGCGGCGGTGGCGGCACGCTGTTACCGCGGGAGCCTGCTCCGTCAATCTTCCAGGCATTGATGTCACTGAACCATCTCCCGTTGTATTCGCGCGACTCCAGGTTAAAGGCAACTTCAAGCTCTTCTCCCGGGGAGAAAGGTTCGAGTAACGCCACCTTGTCGTTAAACAGGGTAAAGCAAACTTTTCGTGGAAACTGATCGTTGGTTTCTATCACAAACAGCTGTTTTTTCCAGCTGTTACCTGCCCGGCTGACTCCCGATTCGACCGGCAGCACCTGATAGAGTTTTCCTTTTATGGTAAGGCTCATTTCAAAAAAAATAAAAAGGTGTCACAAGCCGGATCAACTCCTGTTTGTGACACCTTGGTATTAAAATCAGATTATTGTTTGGCCTGCGGAACAATCTCCAGCAGTTCAACTTCAAATATCAAAGCGGCATTGGGTCCGATTACTCCGCCGGTGCCACGTTCGCCGTAAGCCAGATTAGCGGGGATGTAAACTTTCCATTTTGAACCAACCGGCATCAGCTGAAGCGCTTCCACCCATCCCGGAATCACACGGTTAACCTGGAATTCGGCAGGTTCGCCGCGGTCAACCGAACTGTCGAAAACAGTCCCGTCGATCAGGGTACCGTGGTAGTGTACTTTTACCACATCGTTTTCGGTCGGTTTCGGGCCGGTACCTTCTTTAATAACTTCATACTGCAGGCCGCTGTCGGTCGTTACCACGCCTTCGCGGCTTTTATTTTTTTCCAGGTAAGCGTTACCGGCTTCCAGGTTGTCCTGACTCATTTTGCCATACATTTTTTCAAAGAATTCAGAAACAATCTGGTTGGATTCAGCAGCGGAAAGCAAGGTAGAATCGCCTTTCATAAACTGGCGGAAAGATTCAGCCAGGATATCGATATTGATCTCTTTCCCGCCCGGTGCATTTTCCAGACTCTGTTTGTTGTTTTGTCCGATCAGGACCCCCAGTGCATAACTGGTTGAATCAATAGAAGTTTCAAGTTTTACCTTTCCACCTCCATTTTGCTGGCAACCGGCACCGATAAAAGCGACAACCGCTACCATCAGAAAAATTGACTTGATTTTCATATTCGTACGAATGATTAATATTTATTAAACAATATTCAGCAATTCAACCTCGAAGATGAGCGTGGCGTTGGGGCCGATTACATTTCCGGCGCCGCGGTCGCCATAAGCCAGATCCGACGGGATAAAAAGTCTCCATTTCGAACCGACCGGCATGAGCTGCAACGCTTCGATCCATCCCTGAATAACGCCGTTAACAGGAAATTCGGCCGGTTGTCCGCGGTTGACAGAACTGTCGAAGACGGTCCCGTCGATCAGCGTTCCGTGGTAATGGCAACGAACACGGTCGCGCAGTGTGGGCAGCTTGCCCTCGCCCTGTTTCAGGATCAGGTACTGAAGGCCGCTGGGGAGCTCCACCACGCCTTTCTCCTGGCTGTTTTGGGCCAGAAAAGCCATTCCTTCTTCCAGGTTTTTGCGGGCATCGCCCGACGAGAGGCTTTCCATAAAATTCTCCAGGATCTGGTTGGCTTCTTCCGGGCTCAGGGCCGGTTTTTCGCCTTTAAAAGTATCGGTGAGGGCCTGGGTAAATGCGGCAATATCGAGTGTCTCAACTCCGGAGCGGATCAGATTACTGACTACGCTCATTCCCAATGCATAGCTAAGTTTCTCGGCATCGCTCACAATTTGTTTTTTTACCATCAGTATTATTATTAGAAATGGAAGCTGCGAAGATAATTCATTTTTTTGTTTTAACGGGGAGAGGCAATTTTAATTCCACGCAGCATCTCCTTTTTACCGGGCGGACCGGGCACTCTTTCAACCGAAAGCCCCAAGGCCTGCAAATTTCGTCTCACTTCGCCCTTGGCGCTGTAGGTAACAAAAACTCCGCCCGGCGCCAACGCCCCGGTCATTTTCGACAGAACAGCCGGCTGCCACATCTCGGGCTGCTTGTCGGGGCCAAAGGCATCGAAATAGACCACATCGAAAGCGGGCAGTGCGGGAAGCGGGTCGGTCACCAGGTCGAGCCGGATTTTGGTCAACGCAAAAAAAGGGGTAACTTGCAGCTCCTCGTTCCACGGCGCACGATGCAGGGCCAAAAACAGGGCGGCCGCATCTTCTCCCAGCAGGTCGGGATAGTTTAGCCGGCCAGCCACCTCCGGGGCAAGCGGAAATTTTTCGAGCGACACATACCGCACCTCACGCCCGCTCCGGGCCGCTTCCATCGCCGTCAGCAGGGCATTGAGCCCTGTTCCGAAGCCTGCTTCGAGCACGGCCACCTGCCTGCCGGCAACACTACAGAAGCCGTTGGCCAGAAAAACATGCTGCGATTCGGTGATGGCGCCGTTCACCGAGTGGTAATGTTCATTCAGTTCACGGTGGAAGAGGGTGTGCGAACGGTCAGCAGTAGCGATAATCTCAGGCGTTTTCACGAAAAAAGTGTTAGCGTTGCATGCTACAAACAGCATTCAACAGATTTGCAATAAAATAATCCGCATTAAAACTAAAATTATAATTTTAAGCGGCCAAAAACAGAAACAGAAATGCTGATAAAATTATTCAATGAAAATCCCAATCCCAAGGATATCCGCAAAGTGGTGGAAGTGCTGCGGGAGGGCGGGATCATTATTTATCCAACCGACACGGTTTACGGACTGGGCTGCGACATTACCAATGTGAAAGCCGTGGCGAAGATCGCGCGGCTGAAAGGCGTTGACATCGAACGGTCCAACTTTTCATTCATCTGCAGCGACCTGAGCCATCTGTCAGACTACACCCGGCCGATTTCGAACCAGGTTTTTAAGGTGATGAAAAAAAACCTGCCGGGCCCATTCACCTTCATTCTGGAAGCCAACAACCAGGTCCCGAAATATTTCAAGGGGAAGAAAAAAACCGTCGGTATCCGGGTTCCTGCCAACAACATCATCCGGGAGATCATCAAGGAGCTGGGGAACCCGATTCTTTCCACCTCCATCCGCGACGACGACGAAATTCTGGAGTACACCACCGACCCGGAACTGATCTACGAAAAATTCCGCGACATCGTCGATTTGGTGATTGACGGCGGATACGGCGAGCTGGTGCCCTCGACCGTGGTCGACTACACCGGAGAGAGCCCGGTAATCATCCGACAGGGAAAAGGGGAGTTGTTGTTGTAATTTGCTTATTCTTTCCAGAAAGCAGGGGTGAAAAGTACCAGCACGGTAAACAGCTCGAGCCTGCCAAGAAGCATCAGAAACGAGAGAAACCACTTCCCTACCGGGGCAACATGGTCAAAAGTTACGGCCGGTCCCAGGTTGCCCAGTCCCGGACCGATATTTCCGAGGCAGGTTGCCACTGCGCCCATCGCCGACTCCAGATCAGGATCGATAAAAACAAACAGGATGGTGCTGACGAAGAAGACAAGCAGGTAAAACATAAAAAAGGCCAGCACGTTGGTAATGATTTTGGCATCGACAGAATGTTTGTTGAACCTGACCGGGATAACCGCATTGGGATGAATAATCCGGCGAAGTTCATAATAGCTATTTTTGAGCAGCATCACAATCCGCACAATCTTGATCCCGCCCCCCGTGGAGCCGGCCGACCCACCGAAGAAAAAGAGGGCAAAAAGCAAAACATACAGCACCGGTTTCCACACCAAGTAGTCTGTTGTAGCAAAGCCGGTGGTGGTAATGACCGAAACCACCTGAAAGAGTGCATCCCGGAACGCCTGCTCCACGCCCAGCGTGGTGGTAATGAGCAGCCCGCTGAAAATAATAATGGTGAAACCCAGTACAAAAAGCAGGTAATATTTGAACTCTTCATCGTGGAAAAGCCGTTTGAGATTGCCTTTGAGCGCCACATACAAAAGCGAAAAATTGGTGCCGGCCAAAAACATGAAGAAAATGATGACATACTGAATGAAGGGCGACGGCCAGAAAGCAACACTGGCCTGTTTGGTTGAAAACCCTCCGGTAGCCATGGTAGCAAAAGCATGACAAACCCCGTCGAAAAGCGACATTCCGCCCATCCAGAGCAGCAGCGCTTCGATTGCGGTAAACAGGATGTAAATTCCCCACAACCGGATGGCGGTTTGCTGAATTTTGGGGCTCAGTTTGTCGGGAGTCGGGCCGGGCACTTCCGCCAAAAACAGCTGGATGCCGCCAATGCCAAAAAGGGGAAGAAAAGCCAGCGACAGCACGATGATTCCCATTCCACCCAACCAGTGGGTAAGACTTCGCCAGAAAAGTATTCCGTTGGGGAGCGCTTCAATATCGTTTAAGATGGTGGAGCCGGTGGTGGTAAACCCCGACATGGTTTCGAAGAAAGCGTTGGTTAAATTGGGAATCGATCCGCTCACCAGGTAAGGCAGCGTGCCAAAAAACGAAAACACGACCCACACCAGGGTGACGATCACAAAACCTTCGCGTTTGGTGATTTGCCTGGGTGAATGAGAAGTGGTCAGCACCGCGATGGTCCCGATAAAAAGGGAAAGCAGCGACGAAAAAACAAAAGCCGGCACATCGCTCCCGCCGTAAAACAGCGCCACCGCCAGGGCCAGGAGCATGGCAACCCCTTCCACAATCAATAAAAAACCGAGAATACGTATGATGATCCTGAAATTCATCGTCTGTTTTTACAGGGGAAACCCTATTTGAAGAACTTTTCCAATTTTTTTATTCCCGAAGGCAGGGTAAAAACAACCACTTTGTCCCCCTCCTGGATCTGGGTATTTCCGTCGGCAACATATCCCTGGTTATCGCGGATAACACCTCCGATTTTGGCCTCAGCCGGAAACTCCAGGTCCCTGATCGGCTTTTTGGTGATCCGGGTGTCGGGTTTGGCAATAAACTCAAACACCTCGGCTTCCGAAGTGGTCAGGCATTTGACATTCGAAATTTCGGCATCCAGCGTAAACCGGTAGATGTAGCTTGCGGCAATCAGTTTTTTGTTGATCAGCGTTCCAATGTCCATCCCTTCGGCAATCTCCATAAAGGCAAAGTTTTCAACCTCGGCAACAGTCCGCTTAAGGCCAAAGGTTTTAGCCAGGTGGCAGGCCATCATGTTGGTTTCAGAACTGCCGGTGGTGGCAATAAAGGCATCCATTTTTTCAAGCCCCTCTTCTCTCAGCAGCTCCATGTTACGCCCGTCTCCGTTAATAACCAACACATTTTCAAACTCATCGGCTATTCTTTCGCAACGTTCACGGTCCTCTTCAATCACCTTGATCCGGTACTGGTCGCCCAGTTTTTCAATGGCTTTCTGTGCAATGCGGCTTCCGCCCAGGAACATGATATTCCGGACTTCGAAAAGCTCTTTCCCGCACAATTCAAAAACTTTGGGCTGGGTAACCTGGTTGGTGATAAAAAACACAATGTCCCCATTCCGGATATAATCTTTTCCCTGCGGAATGATGGTCTCCTTGCCACGCGTGATGGCAACGGCCAGAATATCTTTGCTGCGGTGCGAAAGCTCTTCCAGGGTGTGGTTTACGATCGGGGCATTCCCCCGTATCTTGATCCCCAGCAGGATGAGCTTTCCATTCGAAAACTCGATAAGCTGCCGGGTTCCGGTAAGTTTAATGGAGGAGACAATCTCTTTGGCGGCCAGACTTTCAGGGTAAATCAACTCATGAATCCCCATGTTGCGAAGCTTTTCCCGGTAACGTTCGATCAGATACTCCGAATTGTTGATCCGGGCCAGGGTACGACCAACCCCCAGATAACTGGCCATGGAGCAAGCCAGTACGTTACGCTCTTCAAAGGGAGTAACGGCAATAAACAGATCGGCTTTGCTCAAGCCGGTTTGTTTCAGATCGACAAAAGAATGGGCCGACCCCCTGATCGTAAGCAAATCGACGTCGCGACTGATACGTGCCAACTTTTCCGGGTCATCATCCAAAAGAACGATGTCGTGGTTCTCCTTGCTCAGCATTTTTGCAAGATGCGTCCCCACTTCACCGGCGCCTGCAATCACTACTCTCATATTTCTGACTTGAATAAAGCAGCAACAAAGTAACACAATAAACCGTTACTTCTCCAAAATTTTCAAGCTTTTTGAAGCCCTTTCAGAAAAGGAGAACAAAGGCCCCCTGTTGCCTGATATAATGAATATTGAGCGAATCGGAATGACCGCTCCGGAAAGCTTTCCAGCTCAAAACGACCGATTTTCCCGGGGCTTGTTCTGCCGGAAATTTACCGGTAAGGTCAACCACCAGATCGGTATGTTCCAAGGGCTCTCTCCCGCCAGCGCTGAAAAGCCAGAGGCGTTTTCCGCGAAACACCACGCCAGAGCCACTTTTCAACAGGTATCCATCGTTAAAATCCTCCTCAAAACTGACGGGCTGCGGCTTTTGCAGCCGCCGGCGTGAAACCACCGCCGCCACTTCGCGCCCCGGAAACTGCTCCTGCAGCGTTCGGGCCGATGCCAGCACATAATTTCTCCGTCCGGCAATCAGGTGAATTACCGGTTCGGACTGGTTATACACAATAATTTCATTCCGCCGGTTTTGACTGATTTTGATGCCCGCGCTGGTCGCAAAAAACAATACCGACAGCCCCATAATCCCCAGAAAATAGTAGCTCTTGCGGCTTTCGACGAACAAAACCAGCAGCAAAATCCCCAAAACGGTAATGACCAGATGCACCGGCGTAAAAGTCATGTTGTGGAGTAAAGCGCCCGGCCACGAACCGATAAACTGAAGACTTTTGTAAACCCACCCAACCACGTAACCCGTGCCAGTAGCCAGAAATCCGGCCAGCAACCGGAAAGGGGAAAGCAGCAGCAACGCGACTCCTGAAAAAATAAAAGCGAACGACGCCGGAATCAGGATCAGATTACTTAACAGGAAATAGACGGGAAACTGCCTGAAATAAAACGAGGTGATCGGAAAAGTGGCCAGCTGGGCGGCAATGCTGACATTTACCAAATCCCAGAAATAGCGCCCGAATTTCGCCTTCACCTCCAGCAGCGAAGCTATTTTGGGTTGAAAATAGATAATCCCCAACACCGCAAGGTAAGAGAGCTGGAAGCCGGCATCGAAAAGCAAAAACGGATTGACCATTACAATCAGACAGGCCGAGGCTGCCATCGTGTTGTAAATATTCATCGGACGGCTCATGTTTTCGCCCACCGACAACATACTGAACATGAGCGCAGCACGCTGAACCGACGGCGAGAGGCCGGTCAGAAAAGCATATCCCCACAAGGCGGCAATAGTCAAAATCAGAAATGTCAGCCTGCCGATTCTTCCCCGGCGAAGAAATCCAAGCAAAAAATTGAGCGCCACGTAGATAATGGCGACATGCATTCCCGAAACAGCCAAAACATGCATGGTCCCGGTTGAAACAAAAACCTGGGTTACTTCAGGATCGAGCGATTTTTTGTAGCCCAGCGTAAGCGCCGAGAGAATCGCCAGTTCGTCGCCCGACAAACCATTTTCTTCGTAGATTCCGATCAGCCGGTCGCGGATTTTTTCAGCAACCACTGTCGGGCGAAACGAGTGGTCGCTTCCGCTTCTTTCCCAGCTTCCTTCCGGCAGGTACACCTGCCGCCCGATCCCTTTCCGGGAAAGAAATTTCCGGTAGTCAAACTCGCCAGGATTTCCGCCGTTCTGTACCTGTTGCGGCATCCGTTTAAACACAATCCGGTCTCCGGCCAAAAGGAGTGCTGCAGAATCATTTTTCTCAAAATAGACCAGTACCTTTTCGGAAACCGTTTTCAACAAACCGTCCTGTTCGACATGGGTCATCAAAACTTCGGCACGGTAACTTTTGGGTTTCTCCTGTGGCGTTTCGAGCAGTACTGCAACATAACTATCTCCCAGAACAGCCGGCTGAGCCCGGTTGTGATAGAGCAGGCAGCCGGCGCCGGCAACAAACCAAAAGAGGGTCAAAACCAGGCCGGAAACCTGGTTGCGGTAATATCCAGGCCGTGCAATCAGCCAACCAGCGGGTAAAAGCAAAATTGCTGCAGCAATCAAAAAAGGAACAGCTGCCAGTCCGGGACTAACAGAAGCCAGAACTACACCCGCTGCGAAAGGGAGAAAAATTCTGAGGAAAGGTATTTTTCGGAGATACTCTTCCAACATTTCACGTAAAGAAATCAACAACTCTCTTAACGTGAAAAGGTTGCAAGGGTTACAACAAACTATCGGGATGGAATCACGATGCGGTAGTTCGGATTAATTTTCCCTTTGGTGATATTTCCCAGCCTTCCGCGCAGCAGCTTCCGGCGCAATGGCGACAAATAATCGATAAACAGCTTGCCCTCCAGGTGGTCATATTCATGCTGGATCACGCGGGCGGCAAAACCGCCGTAAGTTTCGTCGTGTTCCTGAAACTGCTCATCGAAATACCGGATCCGGACCACTTCGGGACGGGTGATATCCTCCCTGATTTCGGGAAGGCTCAGACACCCCTCCTCCAGCGCCCACGGTTCGCCTGAAGTTTCAAGAATCTGCGGATTTATAAACGTTTTTTTGAAGTCTTTCAATTCGGGTTCTTCGTCGGCTCCCGCGCTGGCATCAATCACAAAAATGCGGATCGACCGGCCTACCTGTGGGGCAGCCAGTCCCACCCCGTCGGCATGGTACATGGTTTCCCACATATTTTCCAGAAACTCCTTCAGGTCGGGGTAATCAGGTTGAATAGGCTGGGCTACTTTTCGTAAAATCGGGTCGCCGTAAACTGTAACCGGGTATATCATTTTTTATATTTTTTTTGTTCGAGATAAGATTGCAGGATGATGGTGGCGCTCACCCCATCGATGAGCCCCTTGTTCCGCCGATCGCTTTTTTTCAATCCGCTGTCGATCATTGCCTGAAAAGCCAGTTTCGAGGTAAACCGCTCGTCAACCTGTTCGATTGGCATAGCCGGAAACTTCTTCTGAAAAGTTTTCAAAAACGGATTGATGTACTCAACAGCCTCCGAAGCCTGATTGTTCAGCTGGAGCGGATACCCCACCACCACGCGTTCAACCGTTTCGGTCTGAAAATAGCGTTCCAGGGAGCTCCAGATTTCGGATGTTGCAACAGTCTCCAGACGCGTGGCAATCATCTGAAGGGGATCGGTCACTGCCAGTCCCACCCTTTTTTTCCCGTAATCAATGGCCAATATTCTTCCCACAACAGGTTTTTAAAAATAAGCCTCAAAAATAATCAGTTTTCCTCATTTCCCGAAACAAAAAATCATCACTGACAGCCAGCACGTTAGAAAACCAACCCATAACCAAACTGGTTTTGGCACGCACTTTGCAAACTTCAGGGTAAGTTCACAAAACAAGGCGCCGATCATCAACAAGGATTGTTTAACTTAAAAACTCGAAGCCATGAAAACAACTATTTTCAAACTGTTCGTTACGACGTTTACGCTGGCGACAGTAATCGGTACCTCGGCATCCAGCGCACTGGCACAAAGGGGGAAAGGACACGATAACAAAGAAGAGAAGAAAAATTATCAATTTGAGAAAAAAGCGCATCCGCAAACCCGGCAGAAAGAAACTTACGACCGTCGCGAGGCCACCCGCCGCGATTATCGGTACGATAACCACCGGTACGACAACCGCCGCGATGTGCGGAGTCACCCGGATTACCGTTCGGACCGCGACCGGTACACCCACCGCGTTCCGGAACCGTTTGTTAAAAACAGATACTACCACTACCACCCGAAATATGGCCACGTAGTTTCCCGTTTTGCCCACAGCCCCAAGGTTTTCCACAGCCGGTCGGGTAAATACTACTACTGCGATGGGTATTTTTACCGCCACCAACCGGGAATTGGGTACATCTGGGTCGAAAGTCCCCGCAACCTGGTATTCGAAAGGATTCCGAGTGGAGCGGTCCAGGTTTGGATCAACGGACATGCCTATTTTCGAATTGGCAACATTTATCTGGCATCCGGTCCGTTCGGCTACGAAGTGGTGACGCTTCCCGCCCGGTACTATCCGACACCCGGTATCCACATCTCGGCGCACTTTTAAAAGTGGCCGCTTCAACAGCTAAACAAATCCAGGGTTAAATCTGAAAGTCTGGCTTCAATTAAAATAAAAACATAAAAAAGAAAACCGTCTCAGCTACTGCCGGGACGGTTTCTTTTTTGAATATATGAACTTATTGTTGCTCTAACTGCAAAGTTTTGGTTGGCTGGTCGCAAACCGAAGAAGGTCCGAAATACTGGATTGGACCGGGATAGATGAAGCTGGTTTTAACCGCCCATTCGTCGCGGTTTGCGGCAAAGTAGCGGAACGGAGCGGCATCGAGTTTAACCAACGCCTTCTGGATTACCGGTTTCAGGTGGCCGTGGCGACGCTCCATGTTCATCATCATGGTTACCGGAACTCCGCCGGCAATCCACTCTTCGGCAGGCGCCGTCAGGTTGCGTACCGACGACATGTACCCGGTTTTTCCGGCGCCAATCAGTACCGAGGCGGTATATCCCAGCGAATAGCAGTAATCTGCATCGAAATTGGACGGAGCAGCGCAACGCCCTTCATAGCCGAAGAAGTGGTACTGGGTACCAAATTTTCCTTTGAAAGCTCCGGCTTTTTTCATGGCCGACAAACGTTTTTTCACCATTTCGCCGAGCAATTTTTCAGTTTCGATCAGCGAAACCTGAACGTTTCCGTGCGGGTCACGGTCGAGTGTCAGCTGATTGGCAATTCCGGCAGGCAGTGAGGTGAAAACTTTCGAAGACTCTTTCGACAGTTTTCCGGCAACATATCCGCGGCGGGCAGCTTCGTCGGCAATGGCTTTAAATTCGGCTTCGCTTGCAGAACCTTCAGCCAGGATGTCGTTCAGTTCGGCAATCAGTTTTTTCATTTCGGGCACAAACTCGATCAAACCTTCGGGAATAAGCGCTACGCCGAATGTTTCGCCATTGGCGGCACGTTTGGCCACAATGCCGGCCATGTAATCCACAATCTCCTCGAGGGTCTGATTTTTTTCGGCAATTTCTTCCGAAATCAGACAGATATTCGGCTGGGTTTGCAGGGCACATTCAAGGCCGATATGCGAAGCCGAGCGTCCCATCAACTTAATAAAGTGCCAGTATTTTTTGGCAGAGTTGGCATCACGCTCAATGTTTCCGATCAGTTCGGAATAGACTTTGGTAGCGGTGTCGAAACCAAAAGAAGTTTCGATCACTTCGTTTTTCAGGTCGCCATCGATGGTTTTCGGGCAGCCGATCACCTGAACGCCGGCGTTGCGGGCAGCATAATATTCGGCCAGCACACAGGCATTGGTGTTGCTGTCGTCGCCGCCAATAATCACCAGCGCTTTAATATCCAGTTTTTTCAGAATTTCAAGCCCTTTGTCGAACTGAGCCTCTTCTTCCAGTTTTGTCCGACCCGAGCCAATAATGTCGAAACCGCCGGTATTACGGAAACCGTCGAGGTATTCTGCGGTAATTTCAATGTATTTGTGATCGACCAAACCGCCGGGACCACCCAGGAAACCGTAAAGTTTGCTGGCCGGATTCAGCTTTTTGATGCCGTCAAAAATTCCGGAGATCACGTTGTGGCCACCAGGAGCCTGTCCGCCCGAAAGGATTACCCCCACATTCACTGCCGCATGATCCTGTGCTTCCGAAGCTTCCTCGAAAGTAATCAACGGCATCCCGTAAGTGTTGGGAAATAATTTCAGGATCTCTTCCTGGTCGGCAACCGACTGGGTTTTGGCACCTTCCACTAATTTAACGGCGCCTTTCAACGATTTCGGAAGTTTGGGTTGGTAGCGAGCCCGCTCCTGCTGCAATGCACTGATAATCATATCGGATAATTTTTTAAATAAAGTTTCGGAAAATTCGGATGCTAAAATACACCAATTTTATGCCCAGCGAGCTATTTAACCTAAACGCTTCAAAGAATTTAAGGAAAAATTAAAGCCCGTTTCAAAACAAAAGGCCGGACTAATCAATATCGTCCGGCCATCCACAGTTTGGAGCAATAATTTTCAACCGGTCATAAAATCGAGCACATTCCCGACGGCACCTGAAACGGTGCGGTAAAACTCGGTGTATCCGCACCTGCTGCAGGAGACAGCGGTAAACTTCCGGTTCTGAACATTAAAAAAACGGCTGAACCCCTGGCCGGTGGTCCGGATGGTATCGACATCGGCCTTTCGGTTGCCACACTTCGGGCATACGTAACTTTTCTGATTCATGGCTTTGAGACGTATTTATCGGGTATTCGATTTTATCCAGTCTGCGATCATTTTTAATACTCCCGGAGAGAAAGTTTGTTCAATTTCCGTGTATTCGCCGGGCGAACCGGTTTTGCACTCCTGAAACAGGTGGTTCACCCCCGGTAAGGCGATGGTTTTTACCTTCGGGTTTCCACCTTTTTCCAGCCCCTCTTTGATTGCCGCCAAGTTTTCGGTTGCCGGAACCTGCAGGTCTTTTTCACCATTCAGCGCCAAAACCGGACATTTCACCTTGCTGAGTATCGGATAGGGATTGTAGGTAATAAAAAACCGCATCCAGGGATTAGCCAACTGCCCGGCCAGTCGGGCGACCAACTGGGCGTCCTCCATTCCCGCCGGCTTTTGCGAGGCCGGAAAATTGGGTAACTGCTGCCGGAAATAGTCTTTCAACTCCTCGTCCAGCGTGGCCGGATCATCATTCCGGGCAACCAGTTCGTAAGCGCCGGCGTTAATTGTCCGAGACTGAGCCAGCTCCGTTTCGCTGACTCCAAGAACCTGGCCGATGAGCTTTTGCTGCATCAGCAAAAGTTCGCCTCCGGGAATACCGGTTCCGGCCAGCAAAACCAGGAAAGCGATATCCTGCTGATTGGCGGCAACAATCGGGGCAATAATTCCTCCCTCGCTGTGCCCAATCAAACCGATCTTCGCGGCGTCAATCTCCTTTCGGCTTTTCAGCAACCGGACAGCTGCTTCCGCATCTCTTGCAAAATCGAGCGTGGTAGCTTCCTTAAAATTGCCGGTTGACTGGGCAACGCCACGGTCGTCGAACCTTAAAACGGCAATTCCGTTGCGGGTTAGATAATCAGCAAGAACCAAAAAAGGTTTGTGCCCAAACACTTCCTCGTCGCGGTTCTGCGGCCCGCTTCCGGTGATGAGGACCACTGCCGGAAAACGGCCTTCCCGGGCGGGCAGGGTCAATGTTCCGGCCAACACAACCTGGTCGGCGCTGTTTTCAAACTTTACCTCCTCGCTGTAGTAGGGGTAGGGTAAAACCGGCTCCTGTGGCCGCGCCGGCTTTTGTAGCTCAACCGGCTTCTTCGACAGGTCGAGCGGGAACGACATGCCGGCCTGGGTAAACGTACCGCGGATCACCTCTCCTCCCTCATAAATCCCGGTAAACTCAGCCTTTAACGGTTCAATCAAAAGCTTCAGAACCGATTTTTCAAAAGTGGTTGAGGTAACCGGAATCCCCAAAGCATGCTGGTCCGGACTGTCCATCGTAGAAGAGTAACCATCGCCGGCCCGATCGATATGAAAAACCAATCGCAGCTGAGCGCCCGACACTTTGAGTATCCCGTTCCACTGCCCGGTGATCTCCTGTCCGGATACGGCGAAGAGCAACAAAACTGAAAAAATCAGTAAAATCGTTTTCTTCATTTTGATTCGTTATTACTTTCTTCAAAAAAATAAATCCTTTCATAAACATTGCCCCGCAAACGCTCACCCTTTCTCTTCTTCAGCATCCTGATCGGGTTTGAGCCGTTTGGCCTCTTTTAATGCTTTATTGATGATCCACTCCAGCTGACCGTTGACGCTCCTGAACTCATCAGCAGCCCATTTTTCCAAGGCAGCCATTGTTTTAGGATCAATTCTCAGTGCAAATGTTTTTTTTGCCATAACTCCAACTCCTTCTTCACCCTCCGTCCGGCAACTGCTGATTATAAAATTTCACGACTGCCGGTCATCATTTTTTCCATCGAATAGGCCATTGCCTCTTTTCGTTGTGTTCCTAACAAAATCACTTTCCCATTTTTCAGGTGCAACCGAAGTCCGATATTGCCACTCACATTGTAGGCTTTTCCCGACTTTCGCGATCCTTTTTTGATTCCCCAGCCCCCGTATTCACTGATCGGCCGGTAATGCAGCACTTCAAACCGCTCGATTTCTTCTTTCCGGATGGTTCTCCACTTGCGGATAAGCGGCGGAAAACGGAACCAAACGCCATCGACCCGAATCTCGGTTTGCAGTTTCATCCGGAAAAAAAGCCACAAAACAGCTCCCAGCAGCAGAAACACAAAAACGGCATTCAGCACCAACATCCAATCGGGGCCGGGATTGTTTCCCCACGGCTTTCCCAAAATCAGCTGGGTATAGAGTCCATTCACGAGCGGAATCACTGAAACCACCACCATCAACAGCAGGATCAGCCAAATCCACCATTGGTTAAAGCGCTGCTCTTCCCTGAAAAACACCTTCTCCATGATCTCAATACAAGGTTCCGGTGTTAACAATCGGTGTGGTCTCCTTGTCGCCGCACAAAACCACCATCAGGTTACTGACCATGGCAGCTTTCCGCTCTTCATCCAGCTCCACAATTCGTTTCTGGCTGAGTTGCTCGAGCGCCATTTCAACCATACTAACCGCGCCTTCCACAATTTTGTAACGGGCCGCAACAATGGCAGCAGCCTGCTGTCGTTTCAGCATCGCCTGGGCGATCTCCTGAGCATAAGCCAGGTAATTGATACGGGCCTCCATCACCTCCACACCAGCAATACTGAGTCGTTCCGTCAACTCTTTTTCGAGCTCGTCGTTAACCTCTTCCCCGCCGCTACGTAGGGTCACTTCGGCTTTTTCATCCTCAAAATTGTCGTACGGATAGAGACCGGCCAGCTTCCGAATAGCGGCTTCGGTTTGGATATTCACAAAGTGCTCGTAGTCGTTAACCTGGAAAGCCGCTTTGTAGGTCTCCTGAACCCTCCACACCAAAACCACCCCGATCATCACCGGGTTCCCGATTTTGTCGTTTACCTTAATCGGCTCCGAATCGAAGTTCCTCGCCCGAAGCGAAATTTTCTTTTTGCTGAGAAAGGGATTTACCCAATAAAATCCATTGGTTTTTACCGTCCCTTTGTAGGCGCCAAACAACACCAGCACCGAACTTTCATTGGGATCAACAATTAAAAAACCGATAGAAAGCAACAAAAACACCGGAATCAACACAACAGCAGGCACTACCATTCCCCGCAAAAAGCTGACAACAATCAAAAACAGCAAAACCAGTTCGATCAACACGAACAGGTAGCCAGACAAAGGAGCGTATTTTTTTTCCATAGCTTTAAATATTTAATTTGATATTAAAATGATATCACGAATATATCAAAACAAATCTTCCAAATTAAGAAAATGATAAAAAAAATTCGAGACGCTCATTTTCGGCCAATGCCACTAAAAAAATTTTCCTGATTTGATTTAAATTGCGCTACAACTACTGCTGGCTAATCCGGATTTTCAATAAACAGGCGCGTTTTGCCCAATTGCAAATCACTAAAAAAGGGACCGTAAATGAGATTTATTAAAGAACCGATTAATCAGTTTATCAGGTTAGAAACTTCTGCCAGCATTGTACTCTTTCTGGCAACCGTCTTGGCTTTGGCTTTGGCCAACAGTCCGCTAAATGAGGCATTCCGGGATTTTTGGCAAAATCCGCTCACCGTCGGAACCCCGGGATTTATGTTGTCAAAGCCGCTGGTACTCTGGGTAAATGATGGATTGATGGCCATTTTCTTTTTCCTGATCGGCCTCGAACTCAAACGCGAACTGCTGACCGGCGAACTAAGCAGTTTTAAAAAAGCCTCCCTGCCCGTTATTGCAGCCATCGGCGGGATGGTCGTTCCGGCGCTGCTATTCACCTTTTTTAACCACAACAAGCCAGGCGCCGACGGCTGGGGAATTCCGATGGCCGCCGACATCGCCTTTTCATTGGGTATCCTGAAACTGCTGGGAAAACGGGTGCCAGCCGGACTGAAAATTTTCCTTACCGCTTTTGCCATTGTCGACGACCTGGGTGCAGTGCTGGTCATCGCCCTGTTTTACAGCGATGACATCCTGTGGAAATATATCCTTTACGCTTTGCTGATTGTAACCTTTCTGCTGCTTATGACACACCAAAACCGTTACTCCAAATACTTTTACTTTGTGAGCGGAGTCGCAGTGTGGTTTCTGTTTCTGAAATCAGGCATTCATCCGACGGTAGCCGGTGTATTGATGGCGCTCACCATTCCGCTGGCCCGCGAAGAGGAGACGCTCTCCTTTTACAACGGAACCCAAGAGGCCCTGGACGATTTCCTGAAAGAGTGTAAACCCGGCCAAACCAAAGCCATTTTAACTGAAAACCAACTCGGATCACTGGAAGCCATCGGAATCCTGACCGAAAAAGCCACGCCACCGCTTCAATATCTCGAACATAAACTACACGGATGGGTATCGTATCTTATTATGCCGGTTTTTGCCCTGGCCAACGCCGGCGTCGCCATCTCCCTCTCCGGAAACCTGGACCTCAACCTGGCCATCACACTGGCGATCAGCATGTTCGTTGGAAACATCGTCGGAATTGCCACTTTTTCACTCCTGGCGATCAAACTAAAAATTGCTGAATTGCCCGAACAGGTCACCCCTGCTCAAATTGTAGGCGTAAGTTTTCTGGGAGGATTGGGATTTACCATGGCGTTGTTTATCAGCAACCTGGCCTATACCGATTCCGTATTGGCCGATTCATCGAAGGCCGGAATCTTGCTGGGATCTTTTTTTGCGGGATTAATCGGCTTTTTTGTCCTGCGATGGATATTGCGCAGCAAAAAAGAATCCTGAAGTTCAACTTCAGGATTCTTTTTAATTCAGGTTCCACTCAATGTACTCGATGTACTTTGACGCGCAGGCATCATAAGATCGGGCAAAGTTCAGAATCGTCTCAACCGTTCGTTCCGAAGGGCCGTAAACATTATCTCTGCCTTTTTTCGATGAATCCTCCTGCATCCCCGACAACACTAACCTCTCTCTCCTCATCATGTCGGATTCAATTTTATCAACAAAAAACTTCAAGGTAAAATTTTTCATAGGCACCATCTCCGCATAAAAATTTCATTTAAAACGGCCTATGAAATTTAATATTGTGTTAAGGAAAGTTAAATCCGGGTTAGTGATAATTTTTTCTTTTCGATTAATTTCCTGAGATTTATGAGGGCATAACGCATCCGTCCCAAGGCCGTATTGATGCTCACATCGGTCAGTTCGGCAATTTCTTTAAAGCTCATTCCCTGGTAGTGCCGCAGGTAAATCACCTGCTGCTGGTCTTCCGGAAGTTCACGTACCAACTCTTTAACCTCGAACAGGATCTGGTTCATCACCATCTGGTCTTCCACATTCTCATCGGAAAACCGCTGTGAATTGAAAATATCCACTTCGCAACTGTCGTTCGAGATGGTGCCATTCAGCTTCTCCCGCCTGAAATGGTCGATGATCAGGTTGTGAGAAATCCGCAACACCCAGGAGACAAATTTGCCGTTTTCGGTATAACGTCCCAGCTTTAGCGAACGAATCACCTTGATGAAGGTTTCCTGGAAAATATCTTCTGCCAGGTCCTGCTTCTTCACAACCAGTAAAATATAGGAAAAAACCCTGTTTTTATGGCGGTTAATCAATACCTCGATGGAATTGTGGTCGCCATTGATAAAACGTTGAACGAGTTCATTGTCGTTCAGATCCTCTGTCTTGAACATTACTTTCTATTTTTCAAACAAAAAGTAAAGTTTTATCAATAGGCAGTCATTTTAAAGGAGTAAAACAATTTGTTAATTTTGCGTGGTGTAAATTTGAAACATTTTACGCTAAAAAGCAAATTTTTTTTCATTCCATAAGCATTCCGTTTAAATGGCATCAACATTATCTTCAAAAGATATTGAAATACAGGGAGCACGTGTTCACAACCTGAAAAACATCGGACTCAAAATCCCCCGGAACCAACTGGTTGTGGTCACGGGGGTCTCCGGGTCCGGGAAATCATCGCTGGCTTTCGACACCCTTTTTGCCGAAGGACAACGGCGTTACGTTGAAAGCCTATCGGCCTATGCACGCCAGTTTCTGGGGCGCATCGACAAGCCGGAGGTCGACTTTATCAAAGGAATTCCGCCGGCAATTGCCATCGAACAGAAGGTGAACACGCGCAATCCGCGGTCAACCGTGGGAACTTCCACCGAAATTTACGACTACCTGAAGCTGTTGTTTGCCCGCATAGGGAAGACCATCTCTCCGGTGTCGGGTGAAGAGGTGACCCGCCATTCGGTAACCGACGTGGTGGATTTCCTGCTCTCGTTTCCCGACAACACCCGGGCGTTGATTGCCTCCCCGCTGCGCCCCAAAAACGGGAGGTCGCTACTGCAGGAGGCCGAACTTTTGCTGCAGCAGGGATTTACCCGGCTCGAATCGGAGAACGAAATCTACCAGATCGACCAGTTGCTGGCGCAGCAGGAGCACAACTTCTGTTCGGGTAACTGCAACGTGGTGGTTGACCGGGTCAGTGTCCACCGCGACGAAGACACCCAAAACCGCCTCGGCGACTCGGTTCAGACAGCCTTCTTTGAAGGGCAGGGCGAATGCACCGTGAAAATCTATACCACCGACGAAGTGATCGTCCGTCATTTCTCTAACCGTTTTGAGGCCGACGGAATCGAGTTCGAAGAGCCGTCGGTGCACATGTTCAGCTTCAACAACCCGCTGGGCGCCTGCCCCTCCTGCGAAGGATACGGAAAAGTGATCGGCATCGACGAAGACCTGGTGATTCCCAACAAATCACTTTCGGTTTACCAGGATGCCGTTGCCTGCTGGAAAGGCGAAAAAATGAAAGAGTGGAAAGAGCAACTGATTTATGCTGCCGACAAGTTCAACTTCCCAATCCACAAACCTTATTACCAGCTCAGCGAAGAGCAACGACACCTGCTTTGGACCGGAAATCGCCACTTCGACGGGCTCAATGACTTTTTCAAATACCTCGAAGACAAAAGTTATAAAATTCAGTACCGGGTCATGCTTTCCCGCTACCGCGGAAAGACCACCTGCCCCGAATGCCGCGGCACCCGCCTGAAAAAAGAGGCCGGATATGTAAAAATTGCGGGCAAATCAATCCAGGACCTGGCTTTAATGCCTGTTTCAGAACTGTACAACTTCTTCATTTCGCTCGACCTTACCCGCCACGAACAGGAGATTGCCAAGCGAATTCTGATTGAAGTCCGGAACCGGCTGACTTTTCTGAATGATGTGGGGCTCGGTTATCTTACGCTGAACCGGCTCTCCTCCACCCTTTCCGGCGGCGAGTCACAACGGATCAACCTAGCCACTTCGCTGGGCAGCAGCCTGGTCGGCTCGCTCTACATCCTCGACGAACCCAGCATCGGATTACATCCGCGCGACACCATGCGGCTGATCGGTGTGCTGAAAAAGCTGCGCCAGCTCGGAAATACGGTACTGATCGTCGAACACGACGAAGATATTATGCGGGCGGCCAGCCAGATTATCGACATCGGCCCGCTGGCTGGGCTGCATGGCGGAGAAGTGGTTTTCCAGGGGAACCACAGCGAACTCAAACAACATCCCGAGAGCCTGACAGCCCGCTACCTCACCGGCCTCGAGACGATTGCCGTGCCGGCGCAGCGGCGCAAATGGCGCAATTACATCGAAATCAAAGGCGCCCGGGAAAACAACCTGAAAAACCTCGACGTCAAATTCCCGCTCAATATGCTCACGGTGGTTACCGGTGTCAGCGGCTCCGGAAAATCATCGCTGGTGAGTAAAATCCTCTACCCGGCGCTGGCCAAAATGCTGGGCGGATACGGTGAACGCACCGGCTACCACGATGCTATCCTGGGGGATACCCACCTGATTTCCGGAATCGAATTTGTCGACCAGAATCCGATCGGAAAATCGTCGCGCTCCAATCCGGTTACCTACCTGAAAGCTTACGACGAAATCCGCAAATTGATGTCGGAACAGCAGGCTGCCAAATACCAAGGGCTGACGCCGTCTCATTTCTCTTTCAATGTGGATGGCGGCCGCTGCGACGAATGTCAGGGAGAAGGAACCATTAAAGTGGAGATGCAGTTTCTGGCCGACGTTTTCCTGGTTTGTGAGAGCTGCGGCGGAAAACGCTTCAAAGAAGAGGTGCTGGAGGTAAAATACAAAGAGAAAAATATCGACGATATACTCAACCTTTCGGTAGACCAGGCCATCGAACTATTTGGAAAAGGAAAAACTTCCACCGAAAAAAAGATTGTAAAAAGGTTGAAACCGTTACAGGATGTTGGACTGGGATACATCAAGCTGGGGCAGTCATCGAGTACGCTGTCGGGCGGCGAAAGCCAGCGCGTAAAACTGGCTTCATTCCTGGCTCATGAGAAAGACACCCCTACCCTGTTTGTTTTCGACGAGCCCACCACCGGCCTCCATTTTCACGACATCCGCAAGCTGCTCGATTCATTCAATGCACTGCTGGAGCGGGGGCACTCCATTATTGTGATTGAACACAACCTGGAGATAATCAAATCGGCCGACTGGGTGATCGACCTCGGCCCCGAAGGAGGCGACAGTGGCGGGAATATTGTCTTTGAGGGAGTTCCCGAGGATTTGATCAAGCAGGAAAACTCTTACACCGGAAAAGCGTTGCGCGACAAACTGCCGCCACACTAATTTCCGGCAAACCCAACGTTCCATTCTCCCGGAATCCGGGAGAGAAAAAGCTACTGCATACCGTTTTCAACCGACAGTAGCCCGGCAATTCTGCAGAGTTCGGTTTCAGCGGTTTTACAGCGGAATTTGCTGGTCAGCAGCCGGTTTTCAGCTTCCATCAGTTTCACCTGGGTTTCGCGCAGCTCCACATCGGTAAGACTGCCCAGCCGGTATTTTTCTTCGGCAACGGCAAAATTCTGGCGGGCCAGGTCCAGACTTTCGGTTTCAAACTTCACCAGCCGGAGGTTGGTAACATAATCGTTATAAGTTTGCTGCAAATTGGCCTGCAGCTGCAACTGCAACTGTTCGGCTTCGGTTTGCGCCGACTCTTCGCGGATGCGGGCCTGGGCGATCTGCTGCCGGGTGGTAAATCCGTCAAAAATATTGTAAGCCAGCGATACGCCAACAGTAAATCCATAGTTTCGGTTTGAAGTCATCAGTCCGACATCCGACTTCGATTTGCTGAAATTGTAGCCCGAATTAAGGCTGAGCCGCGGCAATTGCTGCGAACGCAGCTCTTTGACAGTCAGCGTGGCCACTCCCACAGCGTTGCGGGCCCGTTGCAGATCGGGGTTCTCTTGTTGGGCGCGAACCCAAAGTTCCTCCTGCCGGAGGTCGTATTTCAGCGGAATGTCGGTGTCCACTTCAAACGGCTCGGTGAGGTTGCGGCAAAGCAGCAAGTTGAGGTCCGACTTGAGGTTCTCGACCACGGCCAGCTGGCGGAGATAGTTGGCACTGTCGGCATTCATATCGACGGTAGCCTGCAAAACAGCCAGTTCCGATCCGCTCCCCACATCGGCCCGCGCCTTCGCAAAAAGGCGCCGTTCGGCCGAATTCCGGAGCGCTTCCCTGTAAACATTGGCCAGTGCCTGCTGGGCTGCGATATTGTAATAAACCTCTACCACGGCGGCCACGGTTCCCTCAATCACCGACCGCAACTGCAGGGCGCTCAGTTTTTCCAGTTCATTCAGTTTGTCTTTCTGGATAAACATATTAAAGCCGTCAAAAAAAGTCCAGTTCAGCTGTAAACCGGCACTCTGGTTGTTGGTTTTGGCATCTTTCCCTTCGCGGGTACGTCCGTCGTAATAAATCTGTTTTGAATTATTGATGGCCAGCGAACGGGAGCCGGTTAGCCCCAAAACAGGCAACATGCCTGCATTTCCGAGGGAATTGCCGGTTTCGGCAATCTTCAAATTGTTTTCGGCCAGCGAAATGCTGAAATTATTTTCAAGCGCCAGCACCACGGCATCGGCCAGGCGAAGCGTGTCGGCAGCTTTTCCGGCCGCTGGCACCAAAAGGGTTGAAATGAAAAATATGATCAAACAAAACTGTTTCATGATTCACTGATTTCGTAATTCTTCTTTTTACTGCTTGAAATATAGGTATAGAGGGCAGGAATCACGTAAAGGGTGAGCACCAGCGAAAAGAGCAGGCCGCCAATAATGACAATCCCCATGGAAACACGGCTTTTGGCGCCGGCGCCCAGCGCCAGGGCAATCGGAACAGCGCCCAGTACCGTGGCCAGACTGGTCATCAGAATTGGACGGAACCTTTGGGTAGCCGCTTCGAGCACGGCACTCCGGATGGTTTTTCCGGCCGCCTTTTTCTGGTTGGCAAATTCCACGATCAGAATGCCGTTTTTGGTTACGATCCCGATCAGCATAATCATCCCAATCTGGCTGAAAATATTGATCGTCTGCCCGAAAATGATCAGTGAGAGCAATGCCCCGGCAATGGCCAGCGGCACGGTAAACATGATCACCAGCGGGTCACGGAAACTTTCGAACTGCGCCGAAAGGATCAGGTAGATCAGTATCAGCGCCAGCATAAATGCAAAAAGCAAGGTATTGGAGCTTTCGGCGTAGTCGCGCGACGGGCCGGAAAGGCTTGTGACAAAAGTATCGTCGAGCACCTCTTGGGCAATGCGGTCCATGGCTTCAATCCCCTGTCCAAGCGTGTAGCCCGGCGACGGGTTGGCCGAAAAGGTTGCCGAGATGTAACGATTAAACCGGTAGATCTGCGGCAGGCTGCTGTTGTACTGTACCTGGATCAGATTATCGAGCTGCACCAGCTCGTTGCGGCGGTTGCGCACATACACCGTACTGAGGTCGACCGGGTCGTCGCGGAAAGGCCGGTCGGCCTGGCCAATCACCTGGTACTGTTTCCCGTTGTAGATGAAATACCCCATCCGCTGCCCGCTGAAAAAGAGCTGCAGCGTTTCGGCAATATCACGAATGGTAACTCCCATGGTACGGGCGCGGTCGCGATCGATGGTCAGCGTCATCTCCGGCTTGTTGAATTTCAGGTTGAGGTCGACTACCTGAAAGGCCGGATCTTCCTGTGCCCGTTTCAAAAACGCAGGCAGCACCTCCTTGAGTTTATCGATATTCTGGGCCTGGATTACATATTGAACAGGCATTCCGCCGCCTCTTCCCACCTGAATCGTTTGCTCCTGACTGACAATAACGCGGGCGAAAGTCATCGGGCGGAAACGGGCGGTCAACTCATCGGCAATCTCCTGCTGCGAACGTTCACGATCGCCGGGCGGGGTCAGCGTCATCCGGATAAAACCGGAGTTGGTTGCACCCGAACTTCCGAATCCCGGCGAGGTCAATCCGATGAAAGCCTCTTTTTCGGGCAGGGAGTCGACGATGGCGATCAGCTGCTTCATGTATTCATCCATCTTCTCATAAGAGACCCCTTCGGGAGCCGTAGCCGAAATCATCAAACGGCTTTTGTCCTGCATCGGGGCCAGTTCCCCCGGAATAGAGAACCACAATCCCCCAACCATCAGAATGGCTACCGCCATTACCGCGAAGGCCACCCACCGGTGTTTTAAAAAGTGGTCCAGCGAACGGTTGTACCGGCCAATCAGGGCAACGAAGAACCGCTCGGTACGCTCGTAAAAGCGGCTGTGGTGTTCGTTGTGTTTCAGCCAGTGGGCGCTCATCATCGGGGTTAGGGTCAACGACACCACGGCAGAAATGATAACCGCCCCGGCCATCACAATGGCAAACTCGCGGAACAGCTGGCCGGTTAATCCCTGCAGAAAAATAATCGGCAGAAATACCGCCGCCAGCGTGATGGTGGTGGAGACAATGGCAAAGAAAATCTCTTTGGAACCTTTGAATCCGGCCTCCAGCGGCGACATTCCCTCCTCGATTTTACGGTAGATATTTTCGAGAACCACAATCGCATCATCCACCACCAGGCCGGTAGCCAGCACAATACTGAGCAACGTCAGAATGTTAATGGTGTAGCCGGCCAGGTACATCACAAAGAAAGAGCCGATCAGCGAAATCGGGATGGCAAAAACCGGGATGAGGGTGGTACGCCATTCGCGCAGGAAAAAGAAGATAACCAATACCACCAGCGTAAAAGCGATCAGAATCGTCTCCTGTACCTCATCAATGGCATTTCGAATCGAGATGGTAGTATCCGACGACGTGCCGATGCGTAAATCTTCGGGCATGTCTTTTTTGATCTGCTCAATGCGGCGCAGCACTTCGTCTACGATGGTAATGTGGTTGGCTCCCGGAAGCGGCGTAATCGCCAGGCCGATCATCGGGATGCCGCCGTTTCCGCGCATAATCGACTTTTCGTTTTCGGCCGTGAGCACCGCATTTCCGACATCCTTAAACTTCACCAGCATTCCGTCCGACTCGCGGATAATCATATCGTTAAACTCGGCCGCTGTCGTCATCCGGCCGTAAGTACGCACCGAAAGTTCCGTTCCGTACCCCTCAATCCGTCCGGTAGGAAGCTCAATATTTTCGCGGTTCAGCGCATCGCGCACGTCGAGCGGGGTAAGCCCGTAACCGGCCAGTTTCAGCGGGTCGATATACAATTTGATGGAGTAGCGTTTTTCCCCGTAAATCCGGATTTCACTGACTCCCGGAACGGTTTGCAGCTGCTCTTTGAAAAGATTGTTGCCAATTTCTGAAAGCTCCAGCAGGCTGCGTTTTTCGCTCTGCAGGGTCATCACATAAATGGGGTTCGAGTCGGCATCGGTTTTCACCACGATGGGCGGGTCGACATCGGGGGGAAGGTTGCGCCGGGCGCGCGACACCCGGTCGCGTACGTCATTGGCCGCCGCCTCCATTTCGGTACCCACATTAAATTCCACAGTAATGGAACTTGCCCCGTCACGCGAGATCGAGGTGAGTGTCCGGATACCGGCAATCCCGTTGATACTCTCTTCCAAAGGCTCCGTTATCTGGCTTTCGATCACATCGGCATTGGCGCCCGGATAGCTGGTTGAAACATTGATGGTAGGCGGTTCGATGCTGGGGTATTCACGAACCCCCAAAAAAGTGTACCCGATGATCCCGAACAGTACGATCAGGATGGATAACACCATCGACAATACCGGCCTTTTGATAAATATGGCAGAAAAATTCATACGTGAGGCAAATTAGTTTGGAGTTTGTGCTTGTGCTGCCCGGCCGGCTTCCTTAACCACCACCGGCGAACCATTGTTGATCTGGAGCAATCCCGAAACGATCAGGCTGTCGCCCGACTGAATTCCGCTTAAAATCTGTATTTCTGTCTCGGTGCGCAGGCCGGTCTGCACCTCCACCAGATTGGCCCGACCCGCTTTGCAGAGATAAACCGAACTCTTCGTCAGGTCAGAAATCAGCGCTTCCGAAGGGATGGTCAAGGCATCGGGGAACGATTCGAGCACAATCGAAATGCGGGCAAAAGTTCCGGGGATCAGCTTTTGTCCGGTATTGGGACAGAGCGCCCGGACTTTCAGGCTGCGAGTTTCGGCCGTAATTCCTGCTTCGCTGGCAAAAATCCGTCCGGTGAAAACCGAATCTGAGTTTTCGATCTGAAAGGAAATCTCTTGTCCTTCGCGAATGAGGCTGCTGTATTTTTCGGGCACATCAAATTCAATTTTGACAGGGTTGAGCTGCTGCAAAGTGGCAACCACCGTGTTGCTGACCACAAAATTACCGGGACTTACACTCCGCAACCCGATTTTACCGGAAAACGGGGCATACACTTCGGTTTTGGCAATCTGGGCCAGCAGCAACTGTTTGTCGGCCTGGGTGATCTTCAGCTGATTGTAGGCGGCATCGTACTCCTCCTGGCTGATGGCTTTAATCTCGAGCAGCTTCCGTTTGCGATACTCCTCATCGGCCAGCAGTTTTTCCTGTGCCTGGTTGCGGCAGAGTTGCGCCTGCAAATCGGCATCGTTGATCTTCATCAACAGTTTGCCCTTCTCAACCAGCGAACCTTCCGTAAAATTGATGCTGACCACCCGGCCGGAAACCTCCGGTTTTAACTCCACCTTTTCATTGGCCAGGATGGTTCCCGTAGCACTGATGCGGTTCTGTAAAAAACGGGGATGAACCACCTGCGCTTCAACCGTGACAGGTCCTCCCCGGCGCCCGCCTCCCGCCTGAGCCGATTCCGGATTTTTTTTACTGCACCCGATCTGAAGAGAAAAAAGAGCTCCTGCAAGCAGAAATACGCTGGCGGAAGTCCGCACTACGTTACCGGTTAACAAATTGAAATTCGCCATTTTAAATCATTAAGAAAGTGGTCAAAAATAAGGCTTTGCCGCATGTAAAGCCTGAGACTAACAAATCTAACAAAATTTTAACCTGTTGCTGTTTGTGCCACTCCCTGCCCGATGCAGATCACGGTCAAAAACAACAAACCGGCTGATTTGATTGTCATCTGTCATTTTGGTTTAATCTGAAAAAAATTAAAAATTTCATAACCTTCACCACACGGATCCTGACCGTTTTTACCCACCCCAAAAAAACTTCGCCTGCTCGCCCGAAAAACCGTGATTGCCTTGCTACAAAAGGCTTTCAGGTTAAAAAATCATGAAAAAGATATTGTACAACATATCCTGACGATAGCACCCTAATTATAAGAAAGTTGCAACTAAAGGCCCGCAGCGCAAAAAAACTTTAATTCCCTGTTTTTCTTGACATTCCACAAGCATCCCTCAAAGTGCCTGAGCCTCACCTTCCCGGCAAATAATCCGCAACTTGGTTGTTAATAAATTATTACTATTTTTGGTGGCCTTCGAGAATAATTTTTCGAAAACAAGATTTTTTATACTACAAAGCTAACATACCATGAAAGTTTACAAAACGAACCAAATTCGGAACATTGCCTTAATTGGAAATGCCGGCAGTGGAAAAACCACCCTCGCAGAAGCCATGCTGCTGGAGGGTGGAGTAATTAATCGTCGGGGCGAAGTCACGGCCAAAAATACGGTTTCAGACTACCAGCCGATCGAACAGGAATATGGCAACTCGGTATTCTCTTCTGTGTTATATGCCGAGTACAACGATTACAAAATCAACATTCTTGACACGCCTGGTATGGACGATCTGAGTGGCGGCGTGGTTTCGTCGCTCGAAGTGGCCGATACGGGGCTGTTGATGGTAAACTCTTCAAACGGGGTGGAAGCTGGCACCGAAGCTGCGGCCCGTCACGCCGAAACCAAACACAAACCGCTGATTTTTGTCTTCAACCAGTTGGACCACGAAAACGCCAACTTCGACCAGACCCTCGACAAATGCAAATCGATCTTCGGAAATAAAGTTACGATCGTCCAATATCCGGTTGATGCCGGTCCCGGTTTCAGCTCCATCATCGATGTGCTGAAAATGAAACTGTACAAATACGGCAAAGATGGCGGCCAGCCGGAAGTGCTCGAAATCCCCGCTTCGGAAAAAGAGCGGGCCGAAGAGCTGCACAACGAACTGATCGAAATGGCTGCCGAAAACGAAGAATCGCTGATGGAACTCTACTTCGAACAGGGGTCACTCAGCGAAGACGAGATGCGCAAAGGCATGAAAATGGGAATCCTGCAACGCGACCTTTTCCCCGTATTCTGCGTTTGTGCCAAGAAAAATATTGGGGTGAACCGTTTGCTGGAATTCATCGGAAACGTAGCCCCGGCGCCCAACGAATTGCCCATGCGCAAAATCGAAAGCGGCAAAGAGGTGACCATGAGCGAAACCGAACAACCCAGCCTGTTTGTTTTCAAAACAGCCATTGAATCGCACGTGGGCGAAATCACCTATTTCAAGGTTATGTCGGGAAAAATCACCGAAAGCATCGACCTGACCAACGCCACCAACGGTGCAAAAGAACGGTTGTCGCAAATTTTTGTATCGGCCGGTAAAAGCCGCACCAAAGTACCCGAAATGGTGGCCGGCGACATTGGCTGCACCGTTAAGCTGAAAGAGACCAAATATAGCCAGACCCTTTCTACCAAAGAGTCCGGGACCAAATTTATCCCCCTGCAGTTTCCGGCTCCCCGTCACCGCGTGGCCGTGAAAGCAGTCAGCGAAACCGACGACGAAAAGGTAGGCGAAATCCTGAACCGGATCAAATACGAAGACCCAACCTTTGTTATTGAATACTCCAAGGAGCTTCGCCAGCTGATCGTACACAGCCAGGGCGAATACCACATGAACATGCTGAAGTGGTTCTTCGACTCGGTGCATAAAATTGAGATCGAATTCAAAGAGCCGCGCATTCCCTACCGCGAAACCATTACCAAAGCGGCACAGGCCGATTACCGCCACAAAAAGCAGTCGGGCGGCGCCGGACAGTTTGGCGAGGTTCACATGATTATTGAACCGTTTGAAGAAGGCAGCACCCCGAAAAGTGTTTTCATTTTCGACGGAAAAGAACAGAAAATTTCGGTTCGCGACGTGCAGGAACACCAACTGTCGTGGGGCGGCAAACTGATCTTCTGCAACTGTATTGTGGGCGGCTCGATCGACGCCCGTTTTATGCCGGCAATCCTGAAAGGGATCATGGAAAAAATGGAGCAGGGCCCGCTCACCGGCTCTTATGCCCGCGACATCATCGTGTATGTGTACGATGGTAAAATGCACCCGGTCGATTCCAATGAGATTTCGTTCAAACTGGCGGGCCGCAACGCTTTCAGCATGGCTTTCAAAAAAGCCAACCCGAAAATTCTGGAGCCGATCTACGACCTGGAAGTGTGGGTACCCAGCGACCGCATGGGCGACGTGATGAGCGACCTCCAGGGACGCCGCGCCCTCATCATGGGAATGGGTTCCGAAAAAGGGTATGAAAAGATCTCGGCCCGCGTTCCGCTGAAAGAGATGAACAAATACGCCACCTCGCTGAGTTCGATCACCGGAGGCCGCGGACAGTTCAAAATCAGTTTCAATGCCTATGAAAAAGTACCTGCCGACGTTCAGGATGAGCTCCTCAAAGCTTACGAAGCCGAGCAGGAAGAAGAATAACAGACCATTTTCTAATCCATTTTCTATAAAACTAAACTAATGGAAGCCCTGGTCCGTGAGGCCCGGGGTTTTCTTTTTTATTGCCCCGCCAAAATAGTGATCAGCTCCTCATTGCGACTCCCGTCGCCATTCACCAGCCCGAAGTTGTTACTTTTGTAATTCCAGTTGGCAAAAGCAATCCCATTTTCACGGAAAAGCACCAGCATGTCGCGGTACCAGCTGAGCCGTTCAGCGGCAGGCGCATCGGCAACAATTCCGAATTCGCCGCAATAGAGCGGTAACCCGAGCGACCTGGCTTTTCGTAAGGGTTCCTGAAACATCTCCAGCAACACGGTTTGGTCAAATTGCCTGCCCACCCAGTTTTGAACGGCAGGCCGGATGCTGTCGGGAAGCTGGCTGAACTCTTCAGCCGTCAGGATGGTCCCGGGATAATGCACCGGTCCGTTGTAATTTTTGAGGCTGGTCCAGCCGGCCTGGTAATGGCTCAACAAAAACGGCTCGTAAAAATGAAAACTGAGGATCAGGTTGGAGTCATTTTCCGGAACTTTCAGTTCATCGAAAGTGGCGTACGACTGCCAGCGGTTTGATCCCAGCACGATGGTGCGGCCGGGCTCCAGTTCGCGGATAACAGCGATAGCCCGGGCAGCCAGCTGGTTCCACTGCTCCGGATCGTCGGCAACGGCCTCATTCATCAGCTCGTAAGCCACGGCATGGTTGGGGTAACTTTTCAGCGCCGCCGACAAGTCGCGCCAGAGGTTGTAAAATTTCTCCTGCTCGGCCGGATCGGTCCAAAGCGGTTTTTCGGCAGCATTAAAATAGTGTGAACGCAAAATGTGGAGGTCGACAATCACGCGCAAGTTGGCCCGCAGGCACCAATCGATGCAGGAGGTCAGCAGCCGGAACGCCTCCGGGTGACGGGCGCCCGACTCACCCCACATTTGCTCCTCGTCGATGGGCAGGCGGATATGGTCAAATCCCATCTGCGCAATAGCCTGCACATCGGCCTCCGTAAAAAAAGCTTCGCGTTCAACCCCGCGCCGGCTGCTTTGCGAAAGCCAATGGGCCACATTGGTTCCCGATTTTACCTCAAACTTCCCGGAAGTTCCGGAACTCTCCCGGAAATTGCAACTGCCCAGAAAAATGAGCGTTGAAATTGCGAAAACAAAAATTCTCATATTGGTTTAGTTTTTTGTGACGATTAAAAATAGCTCAAAAATGAATCACTTCCGGAAATAACATTTTTTTGTCTGTTGATGAACAAAAGCAAAGTGGTTTTATGTTGCATCGCGGTATTCTTACCCTTTTCCGATCAGCTTTCGGATCATCTATACATAAAAAAACTGTTTTGCAACCGGCATTTCGAACATAAAAATATCTCTTCTGGAACCATGCAACATAAACCTGATTTTGAAAAGATCCCGAAAAACATAAAGCCTACAAAAACAACATCTTACAATTTTCTCTTTAACATTTTTCAAACAGTGCAACGCTCTGAAAAATAAAATCAATATATTGGGAAGCTGAAAAGCGTGTTGGTAAATTAATGCGTTATTGAATATGGACCTCAATAGCGTGACTTTCAACCAGAACCTGCTATTGTACAAAACAAACCCTTGTGAGCGGCGGCGTTCGTGGCGTTGTGATATTAATATCAACACCAGCCTAAAACAAAACCAAATGAATGAGATCGCTGCTATTTTGAGAAATGACAGCCCGGCTACAGAATTATTACAAACGATTCAGATGTCTGTTTCGGACACTCCTATCCGTGCGTTTGAATCCGGTTGGCGTTTTATAGAATTTTTTGCTGCCCAACCTCCTGCCCTGCTGTTACTCGACGCTGCATTTCCAGAAGCAGCCGAACTACTTTCAAAGATCAGAAAGATCCCCGACCTGCAACCGGTCCCGGCAGTGGCGGTCACCACCTCCGAAACCGGGGCGGAGACCAAAAAAGCGCTCCTGAACGCCGGACTCCAGGCATTCTTATCAACCGATGCCGACGAAGCCGAAGTGTCGGCACTGATCCCCACTTTAATCGCCAGCGGCCGGTTCGCACCTTCGTGGAAGCCAGATACTCGGGCGATCAACAAAGAACTTTTGAATACGGTTCACTCCAATACAGTCGACGACGTCATCACCCCCAATTCTTCGGGACATAGAATCCGAAGAAATCCGGAAGCCGAAATACTTTCCGGCAGGAAAGAGCCGGAAGCCCGCAAGAAAAATTCCGAAAAAAATTTCCGGCTGTCCCAATCATCTCCTTTGAAGAAGATTCAGGTTTCTGAAACCAGCCGCCCGGTCAAAAACGGAAAAATATTTCCTGTTGAAAAAAACTCCAGACTGATAACTTATCCGGAAGAAAAAGCACATCCGAATTTTGTGCGGGACCTTTCGGCATGCGACCAGACCGAAAATGCCCTGCACGAAAGTGAAGCAAAATTCAGGGCAGTGGCCGAATCCTCCATCGCCGGCATAAGCATTACCGATATGGAGGAGAACTTCACCTACGTCAATGATGCATTTGCCGCCATGCTGGGATACGAAAAAGATGAACTGATCGGGAGAAACCTTTCGATGCTGACCTCCGTCGATGAGCTGTTGTATTACAGAAAAAAAACGGAAAACCGCAAACAGGGCTTCAGCGAAAAATATGAGATACAGCTTCAAACCAAAAGCGGCGAAACCAGATCTTTCCTGCTATCGGCCTCCCCGCTGATTTCAGGTGAAGGAGAGGTCACCGAAATACTTGGCGTGACCATTGACATTACCGAACGAAAAAAAGCTCTGGAGACCCTCAAAAAGAGCGAAGACCGGTTCAGAAGTTATTTTGAATTGTCGATTGCCGGGGTGGCCATCACCTCGCCTGATGCCGGATGGATGGAGGTAAACGACCACCTCTGCCAGCTGCTTGGATATACCAAAGAAGAACTTCGCCAGAAAACCTGGATCGAAGTGACCCATCCCGACGACCGGCAACCCGACCTGCAACACTTTCAGCAAGTGCTGAACGGCGAAAAGGAAGGCTACTCCATTTACAAACGGTTTCTCCGGAAAGACCAGCAAATCATCTGGACCCACCTGTCGGTCAAATGTATCAGACATGTCGGCGGCAATGTCGACTATTTCGTTGCCGTTCTTTTCGACATCTCGGAACGCATGCAGGCCGAGGAGGAAATCTGGCACCTCAACGAAACACTGGAGAAAAAGGTAGAAGAGCGGACCGCCCAACTGAAAGCCCTGAACCAGGAGATGGAGGCTTTTGCCTACACCGTGTCGCACGACCTGCGCGCCCCGCTCCGCGCGATCGACGGCTTCACCCGCATCCTGATCGAAGATTATGCGCCTCAACTGGATGCCGAAGCCTGGCGCATCTGTTCCGTCATCCAGGATAATGCCCAAAAGATGAACGAACTGATCGACGACCTGCTCTCTTTCTCCAGAATGGGACGGGCCCAGATGCACCTGTTCGAAACAGAGATGGACCCGATGGTGCAAGCTATTTTTAACGAACTCACAACACGTGCCATGCAGGAGCAGATCGATTTTCGCCCCGACCCGCTGCTGCCGGCGCCGGCCGACTCGCACCTCATCAAACAGGTGTGGATGAACCTGCTCTCCAATGCCATCAAATACTCCTCAAAAAACGAACATCCGGTCATCAGGGTCAGTTGCCGGCAGGAGGAAGAGACCATCATCTATTCGGTGAGCGACAACGGCGTAGGCTTTAACATGCAGCAGGCGGGCCGGCTCTTCGAAGTCTTTCAGCGGCTGCACAGCGCCGATGAATATGAAGGAACCGGCGTGGGACTGGCCATCGTCAAACGGATTGTAAACCGGCATGGCGGAGAGGTGTGGGCCGAAGCGGAAGTAAACCAGGGAGCCACCTTCTGTTTTTCGCTACCCGCCCACCTGCCGGAGCACCAAAGCTAAAAAATCCCGCCCGGTCACCTGTCGGGCAACTTTATTGTAGTTTTATTCCCGGGAGAACATGCTCCTGTTTCAGAAAACGCTCTCCCGGAAACGCTGAAAAAGAGAGGCCTTCTCGCAATTTCAGAGAACCCTTTTCAGAAAGTTTTCCGAAGGGTCAGGATTTCACAACGGTTTTAAACCGACGGTAGGCTTCGTCCCAGTTGAGGAGGCGCGACGGCAGAAACTGCAGCACTTCGGAAGACCGGGCAACAATGTGGCGCATCTCCTTCAATGATTCGACGTACCCCAGGGCGCGGGCCTGCATCAGAATATTGCCGATGGCCGTTGCTTCGGTTGGTCCGGCAGCTACCAGCAAACCGGTGGCGTCGGCGGTGAGCTGGCACAAAAACCGGTTGTTGGCGCCGCCCCCGATCACATGGATCTTTTCGATCCGCCTGCCCAGGACCGTTTCAATTTGCTCCAGCGTGTACTTGTATTTCAGCGCCAGGCTGTCGTAGATGCAGCGGGCAATCTCTGCTTTGGTGGCCGGAGCCTCCTGTCCGGTGCGCCGGCAAAAAGCGACAATTGCCTCGGGCATGTCGGGCGGATTCAGGAAAGCGTCGTCGTCCGGATCGATGAGAAAAGCAAATGGTTTGGCGCTGCGGCTCATCTCCACTATTTCGTTCCACGATAAAGTTTCCTCCTGGTCCCACCGTTTTTTGCACTCCTGGATTAACCACATCCCCATAATATTCTTCAGAAAGCGGGTGGTGTCATCCACCCCTCCTTCGTTGGTGAAGTTCATTTCCAGGGTCTGTTCAGACACCAGCGGCACGGGCGACTCCACTCCCATCAGCGACCAGGTGCCCGAACTGATATAAGCCCAGTTCTCCCCTTCGGCCGGGACGGAAGCGATGGCCGAAGCGGTGTCGTGCGATGCCACGGCAATACAGGGAATCCGGTCGCTGCCGGTTTCGCGGCACACTTCCGGGGTAATGGGGCCCAACACGGTTCCGGGCAAAACCACCTCCTCCATCAGCTCCACCGGAATTCCGGCGGCTTTGAACAGACGCAGCTCCCACGCCGGCTGGCCGGGCTTCAGCAGCTGCGAGGTACTGGCAATGGTGTACTCATTTTTGCGGATACCGGTAAACAGATAGTTCAGCGTGTCGGGTGTGAAGAGCACACTGCGGGCAATTTTCAGATAGGAGTGGTTTTCAGCAACCGAGGAGAAAAGCTGGAACAGCGTATTAAACTGCATAAACTGGATCCCCGAAAGCAGGTAGGTCTCCTTTTTGGAGAGGCGTTTGAAGAAATTTTCCATTGCCGAATTGGTCCGCGGGTCGCGGTAGGCATACGGAAGCCCGGCCAGGTTTCCTTCACGGGTGATCAACGCATAATCGACCCCCCAGGTGTCAATCCCGATCGATTCGGGCTGGATACCCAGTTCGCGCACACACTTCGAAAGGCCGGTTTTCAGCTCGTCGAACAGGCTGAAAATATTCCAGTAAAAATGGCCGTGGAGTTGCAACATCTGGTTCTGGAAACGATGTACTTCGGTCAGCTCGAGCGTTTCGCGGTGCAGCGCCCCCAGCATGGCCCTCCCGCTGGATGCCCCCAAATCAAAAGCAAGGAAATAATGTTTTTTCATAAATAAATTCAGAATAGTTCTTCAAAAATACAAAACCGGCGGCTTATGGGCGTCCTGCTCCCTCCTGAAAATTTCCGGCGGTAAATCCGGGATAAACTTTCCCGTTTTCTGAGCTGTTTATTGTAAATTGTAGAGACGATTTCAACGGATACACCCACGAAAACGTACGTTGACCATCTTGTTTAACCAATGTAAAATCACAAAAATGAAGGACATGAAACTAATCTTAAGAACCGGGATGCTGCTCTCTTTCTGCTTCCTGCTGGCGTACCCGGCCGATGCACAAAAGATGCTCGAAAGGATTGCCAACAAGGCCAAAGAAAAAGCAGGCAACGTTTTGGAACGCAAAACCGAAGAAAAGGTAGACGAAAAGATTGACCAGGCTTTTGACCAGGCAGAAGAAGCTGTTTCCAAAAAAACCGAAGACAGTATCTCCGGGAAGAGCACAGAGAACCAGCAGCAGCGGATGCAGGGTATCCTGAAGGGGCTGGGGATGTCGGGCGAACCGGTGCCGGTAGCCGACAGTTATACTTTCCCGGTAAAAATACAAATGCACCTTGAATCGTGGGACGGCCAGGGGAAGAAAATGAACGACGGCGATTTTATCACTTACCTGTCGCCCGGCGAGGCCAACTTTGCCTACGAGGCCATTTCGGGCGATGTGGGTCAGAAAGGGAAAGGAATTTTTATCCTCGACTTTAAAAACAAAGCTTCGATCATGCTTTCCGAAGAGGAAGGGAAAAAAACCGGGGTTGTTTTTGGCCTCAACTCGCTGCTGAATGGCGAGCTTCCGAAAGAAGAGGCACAACCAGCCGACGCCGGCGCCACCGCTTCGCCCCTGTTAAATCCGCACCTGAGCAAAACCGGCCGTTCCAAAAAAATACTGGGATACAATTGCGAGGAGTATCACTATGACAATCCCGAAGAAAGTTCGGAAGGCAACTTTTGGATCACCAATGAACTGGAGGTAAAAACCGGCGATTTTATGGGCACCCTCTTCAAAACAGCCTCTTTCTCTTCCGGTCTCGGCTGGGGGTATCTGATGGAATCGGAAACGGTTGACAAAAAAACCAAAGAACGTTCGCTGATGCAGGTGACCGACATCGATACCAAAGTCAACAAAAATTTCAACCTGAAACAATACCAAATCACCAACATGGGGGCTGTCAACCTCCCCTCCGGACAATAACCTATCCCCAAACGACAGCCCGATTCTTTTCCGGAGATTCTTCACCTTCTCCATCAATGGATAAAAGATGCCCAGCCTGGCCGATAAACATTCAGGTTGGGCATCTTTTGTTTTGGCATTTATTCCGGAACCAAAATTCCCCGTCATCAAATTCCGTTTTTTACCGGAATGAAAAATTTGATACGCTCCCCTAAAAAAACAGAGAATATAAACCTGAAAACTATTTAAGTTTTTTAGTTTTGCGTCCTATCCGATTGATATCATTATGGACACCAAAGAAAAGATACTCAAAAGGTCCGCCGAGCTGTTCCCGTTGATGGGCATCCGCAATGTGACCATGGACTATCAGGCTTTAGATCTGAACATTTCCAAACGGACGATTTACGAGTTGTTTGAAGACAAAAAAGATCTCGTCCTGCAATGTATCGGCGAAATGATCCTGAACAACAACAAGCTGCTGCTCCAAATTATTGAACAAACCGAAAACGTCATCCAGGCACTTTTCCTGATTATTCAGCAGGAAGAGGAACAACGCAGGGGGTTCAATCCCGTATTTGTGGAAGATGTAAAAAAATACCTCCCGGAGCTGAACATCTCCTTTTTTGCCAATAAGGAGAAGATGAAAGAGTTTTCCGTATCCTTCATCATGCTGGAAAAGGGCATGCGCGAAGGAGTTTTCCGCGAAGACCTGCAAATTGAGGTTGTTGATAATTTTCTCTACGAAATGATCGGGATCATTCACAACAGCGAACGGCTCAGGCTACTGGACCCTGGCAAAGGCGAAATCCTGAACAATATTTTCCTGCCCTATTTCAGGGGGATTTGTACCCGCAAAGGCCTCGACCTGATGGATAATTACTTTGAAAAACTGAATAAAGCTTAAAAACAGATAAACCATGAGAAGAAAACATTCGCTGCTGCTGATGCTGCTTTTTTTCAGTGCAGGGTTGCTGCACGCCCAGCAGAAGCTGACACTCGACCTGGAGGGTGCCGTGAAATACGCCCTGCAATACAACAAAACGATGAAAAACTCGGGCATGGCGGTCGACCAGGCCGGCGAAAAGCTGAAAGAAGCGATTGCCAACGGACTGCCCCAGCTAAATGCTGCCGTTGACTACTCCAATGCGCTGGGGGCCAAAATCAAAATCCGCTTTAACCCCGACATGCCGGCAAGCGAAATCCCCATCAAACCCACCAGCAACTTCAACCTGAACGTGGGGCAGCTTCTCTTCAGCGGAAGTTACCTGGTAGGGATCCAATCGGCCAAACTCTTCAAAAGCCTCACGGAAAAGAGCCTTGAAAAAACCGAGCTGGAGATCATCAGCCAGGTAACCGAAGGATACCACCTGGTGCTGGTTTCGCAGGATCTGCTCAAAATTATGGAACAAAACAGGGCCAACCTGCAGGAGGTGTACCGCAAAACCGAACCCCTGGTCCGCGTGGGAATGATCGAAAAAACCGATCTCGACCAACTTTCGGTGCAGGTAACTTCCCTGCAAAATGCCGTCAACGCTTCCGAGCGGCAGCTGGAGCTGGCCACCAACATGCTGCGCCTCCAGCTGGGCGTTCCGGCCGAAACCGAAATAGAACTGACCGAAACACTCGCCCAGATGCTGGAAGAACCTGCTTTCGAAGCTCCGCTGCTTCAATCTTTCACCCTCGAACAAAATGTCGACTACCAGTTGATGAACTACCAGGAAAAAATGTCGGCAAAGATGGTCGACCTGCAGAAAACCCACTCCCTGCCTACCCTCAGCGGATTCTACTCGTTTACGCACAAACTGCTGAAACCCGACTTCGACATGTCGCCCGCCAATATCGTCGGCCTGAAGATGAACATTCCTGTTTTTTCCAGCGGACTCCGCAATGCCCAGCTGCGCCAGGCCCAGATCGACCTGGAAACGGCCCGCAACAACAAAGCGCTCCTGGCCGACCAGCTCCAGATCCAGGAAAAACAGCTGCGTTTCAACCTGACCAACGCCCTGGAAAACTACACCAACCAAAAAAACAACGTCGAAGTTTCGCGCCGGGTTTATGCCAGCCTGAACCTCAAATACACGCAGGGGCTGATTTCGAGCCTCGACCTGATTACGGCCGACAACAACTATCTGCGCGCCGAAACCGATTACATCTCCTCGGTTTTGCAGGTTTTACAGGCCCGCACCGAACTGGAAAAAATCTACGGAAGTTTAAAACAGCAATAAAGGATATTTAAGATGAAACGATTAAACATGTTTGTCTTTGTGCTGGCTGCATCACTGGCCACACTCACCTCCTGTTCGTCGGGAGAGCAAAAAAAGAGCAGCACGGTTGCCCGCGACGCTGAAAAAAAAGAGATGGTAAAAGTGATGGAACTGGGGCGCAAACTGATTTCCCGCTCGGTGGAATACACCGCCACGCTGCAGGCGTTTGAAGAGGTTCACCTGGCGCCGGCCTCTCCTGGCCGCATCGAGGCCATTAATGTGGAGATCGGCAACCACGTGGGCAAAGGCGCTGTTTTGGTCCAGATGGACCGCACCCAGCTGCAGCAGGCCGAAATCCAGCTAAAAAACCTGGAAACCGATTTTAAACGGCTGGACACCCTGCAAAAAACCGGCAGCATTGCCCAGCAGCAATACGACCAGCTGAAAACCCAGTATGAAGTGGCCCGCTCGAGTGTAGCCTTTCTGACCGACAACACCAGGCTGAAAGCGCCTTTCAGCGGAATTATCTCTGGCAAATATTACGAACCCGGCGAAATGTACTCGGGAGCGCCCAACATCCCGGCCGGCAAAGCCGCCATCCTCTCCCTCGTGCAGATCGACCGGCTGAAAGCCATCGTCAGTATCTCCGAAAAATATTTCCCGCTCATTAAAACCGGCATGGAAACCGAAATCAGGTGCGACATCTACCCGGGCAAAACCTTCACCGGCCGGATTTTTCGCATCCATCCGACGATCGACCCCGCCAGCCGCTCGTTCAACGTGGAGATCAGCATCGACAACCGGGAAGGGATCCTGCGCCCGGGAATGTTCAGCCGGGTCACCCTCAACCTCGACCAGGTGGAAGCTATCGTTTTGCCGGCGCTGGCCGTTCTGAAAATGCAGGGTTCCAACGACCGTTATCTGTTTATCGACCACAACGGAACAGCCAAACGAATTGCCGTAACCATCGGAAAACGCTACGACGACAATGTGGAGGTGATCTCCGATGAACTGAAAGTTGGCGACAAAGTAATTATCAGCGGACAGGCCCGCCTGCTCGACGGAATGCCCATTCAGGTAACCGACAACTGAGCTGAGACGGTTTATATCTTTTAAAGCAACCCGTTATGAGTATTTATAAAAGTGCAGTAAATAAACCAATTACCTCCCTGATGGTTTTCACGGCCATCATCGTGATGGGGATTTATTCGCTCATTCAAATTCCGGTCGACCTTTATCCGGAAATTAACCCGCCGTATATTTCGGTGATGACCACCTATGCCGGGGCCAATGCCGGCGATATTGAAACCAATGTCACCAAAAAGCTGGAGGATGCCTTCAATTCGGTGGATAAATTAAAGGAAGTTACCTCGATCTCTTACGACAACCTGTCGGTGATCAACCTCGAATTTGAATGGGAAGCCAACCTCGACGAGGCGACCAACGACATCCGCGATGTGATCGACCGCCTCTACGACTATCTTCCCGAAGGTTGCGAACGGCCAACCATCTTTAAGTTCAACACCAGCATGATGCCCATCGTCTTTTATGCCATCACGGCCAATGAAAGCTACCCGGGCCTCGAAAAGCTGATCGACGAAAAGATCATCAACCCGCTCAACCGCGTGGACGGCGTCGGCTCGATCGCCATGATCGGAGCGCCCCGCCGGGTTATCTATGTCGATGCCGATCCCCGCAAACTCGACGCCTACAACCTTACCATCGAACAGCTGGGAAATGTTATTGCCTCGGAAAACCTCAACCTTCCCTCCGGAAATGTAAAAATGGGGCTGATGGATTACCAGCTCCGCATCCAGGGTGAATTTGGGGAGAGCGAACGGATCAAAAACCTGGTGATTGGCAATGCCGGCGGCAAACCGATTTATCTCACCGACGTGGCCAGCGTGCGCGATACGCTGAAGGACATTTCGCTGGACGAAAAGATCAACGGGAAAACCGGGCTGCGGATGTTTGTGATGAAACAGTCGGGCGCCAACACGGTGAAGGTGGCCCGCGAAATCAACAAAAACCTGGAGGTCCTGAAAAAAGAGCTTCCGCCCGACGTAAAAGTTGACCTGATCCTCGACACCTCCGACTTTATCAAAGGATCGATCAGCAACCTCTCCGAAACGCTGATGTGGGCATTCTTTTTTGTGGTGCTGGTGGTGATCTTTTTCCTGGGACGCTGGCGGGCCACCTTTATCATCATCCTGACCATCCCGATCTCGCTGATCGTGGCCTTCATCTATCTTTATCTCACCGGAAACTCCATCAACGTCATTTCGCTCACCTCGCTCTCCATCGCCATCGGGATGGTGGTTGACGATGCCATTGTCGTACTGGAAAACATTACCCGCCACATTGAACGCGGCAGCAGTCCGCGCGAAGCGGCTATCTACGCTACCAACGAAGTGTGGCTGGCGGTTATCGTAACCACCCTGGTGGTGGTAGCGGTTTTCTTCCCGCTCACCCTCGTTTCGGGCATGACCGGCGTTCTGTTCAACCAGCTGGGATGGATTGTCACCATCACCATTGTAACCTCCACCCTGGCCGCCATCACCCTCACCCCGATGCTGGCTTCGAAATTACTGCGATTACAACCCAAACGGGCAAATGCATCGCTCTTCAGCTACGACCGCTCCATCCGGGTATTCCTGGACAACATGGACAGCTTCTATGAAAAAACCTTACGCTGGTCGCTGCACCACAAAAAAATTGTGGTGGGAGCCAGCGCTATAATCTTTTTCTCCTCCCTTTTGCTGATGAAATACATCGGGACCGACTTTATGCCGGAAACCGACGAGAGCCGCATTTCAGCCTCCATCGAACTCCAGACCGGCACCCGGGTGGAAGAAACCGTCAAGATCACCCGCAAGCTGGAAAAAATTATCGGCGAACGTTATCCCGAAATCGAACTGCTCTCGGCCTCGTCGGGCGCCGACGATGAAGGAGGCATGTTTTCGCTTTTCACCACCACCGGCTCCAACATGATCAACCTGATGATGCGCCTTTCGCCGGTTGGCGAACGCCAGCGCTCCGTCTGGGAGATTGCCGACGACCTGCGGCTGCAGATTGCACAGTTTCCGGAAGTGGTCAACGCCAATGTCTCTACGTCGGATCAGATGATGGGCGGCTCGTCCAACACCGTGGATGTGGAAATTTACGGTTTCGATTTTAATACGACCAACGCCGTTTCGGAGCAGATCCGCGAAAAGCTGAGCCGGATGCCAAAGGCAAAAGATATCCAGGTCAGCCGTAAAAAAGACAAACCCGAGCTGCAGATCATCCTGGACAAGGACAAACTGTCGCTGCACGGACTGAACAGCGCCATGGTTTCCACCTACATCCGCAACCGGGTGAGCGGCCTGGTCGCTTCCCAGTACAAGGAAGAGGGCGACGAGTACGACATCCGGGTTCGCCTGGCGGAACCCTTCCGCAGTTCGATCACCGACCTGGAAGAGCTGACCATCGTCACTCCCGCCGGACAAAAGATCAAACTCAAAGAGCTGGGCAGTATCGAGGAATACTGGGGGCCGCCGAGCATTCAGCACAAACGCAAGGAGCGGATCGTAACGGTTTCGGCCAAACCCGACAAAATCTCGCTGGGCGAACTGGCCAGCCAAATCAAAGCTGAAATCGCCGATGTACCGGTTCCGCAGGAAGTGATGGTTATTGTGGGCGGCGCCTACGAAGATCAGCAGGAGTCGTTCATGGACCTGGGACTTTTGCTGGTACTGAGCCTCATCCTGGTATTTATTGTGATGGCATCGCAGTTTGAGTCGTTCACCATGCCGTTTGTGATTATGTTTTCCATACCTTTTGCCTTTACCGGAGTTATTTACGCGCTGTTCCTCACCGGAACCACCCTGAGCGTGGTTGCCGCCCTGGGGGCGGTACTGCTGGTGGGTATTGTGGTAAAAAACGGCATTGTGCTGATCGACTTTACCAACCTGATGCGCGACCGGGGATTTGAACTTTACGAGGCCATTGCCCTTTCGGGAAAATCGAGGTTGCGGCCGGTCCTGATGACGGCCATGACGACCATTCTGGGGATGCTGCCGCTGGCGCTGAGCCAGGGCGAAGGTTCGGAAATCTGGCGCCCGATGGGGATCACCGTTATCGGCGGGCTGGTCTTTTCCACCATTGTAACCATGGTGATCGTGCCGGTTATGTACGGAATTTTTGCCCGCAAAGGTGAGCGCAACAAGCAGCTCAAAGTGCGAAAACAATTTCAGTTTATGGACTAATTAAAACTGTGAAGATGAAAGCTGTATTTATCGTATTTAATCAGGCCAATACCGAACGGGTTGAATTTATGCTCGACCGGCTGGGGATCAGGGGCTACACCTGGTGGAACGATGTAAAAGGGCGCGGGTCCCAAACCGGCGAACCACGCATGGGGACTCACACCTGGCCCGAAATGAACTCAGCAGCCCTCACCATCATTCCCGATGAACAGGTTGACGAACTGCTCGACAAGATCAAAAAAATGGACCAGATCAACCTGGAGGTTGGTGTTCGCGCTTTTGTGTGGGATATTCTGAAAACCATTTAAAACAATCTACCTAATACCAAACAGGCTGTCCCGGCAATGGTGACAGCCTGTTTTTTTATTCTCCGAAATTTGATGCCAGCCGGAAGAGCCGGTTATTCGGCCTGATACAGGAGCGTCGACAGGTATCGTTCGCCGGTGTCGGGCAAAACAACCACAATGGTTTTACCCTGATTTTCGGGGCGACGCGCAACCTGGCGGGCAGCAAAAACAGCCGCCCCCGACGAGATGCCTACCAGCAACCCTTCGGTGCGGGCCAGCTCCCGGCCGGTTTCCAGCGCTTCGGTATTCTGCACCTGGATCACCTCGTCGAGAACACCGGTATTCAAAACATCCGGAATAAAACCTGCCCCAATTCCCTGAATTTTGTGCGGCCCGGGTTTTCCTCCCGAGATCACGGGCGAATCGGCCGGTTCAACCGCAACAATTTTCACCAAAGGGTTACGCGCTTTAAGTACCTCGCCCACGCCGGTAAGGGTTCCGCCGGTTCCCACCCCGCCGACAAAGATGTCAACCTTGCCGCCGGTGTCACGCCAGATCTCCTCGGCAGTTGTTTTCCGGTGAATTTCGGGGTTGGCCGGGTTTTTAAACTGCTGGGGCATGTAGGCGCCGGGAGTTTCGTCCCTGATCTCCCCGGCTTTTCGGATGGCTCCGCCCATCCCTTCCGGTCCGGGGGAGAGGACCAGCTCGGCGCCCAGCGCTTTCAACAGGTTACGCCGCTCCTGGCTCATGGTTTCGGGCATGGTCAAGATCAGGCGGTAACCTTTGGCCGCCGCCACAAAGGCCAGCGCAATGCCGGTATTTCCGCTGGTTGGCTCCACGATAACCGAACCGGGCGTCAGCAATCCCCGTTTTTCGGCATCTTCGATCATGGCATAACCGATGCGGTCTTTTACGCTGCCTGCCGGGTTAAAGTACTCCAGCTTGGCCAGTATTGTTGCGGGGGTCTGGTGTTTCCGGCTGTAATTGGTCAATTCGAGCAAGGGGGTGTTCCCGATCAGGTCGGTCAATGATTTTGCAATCTTCGTCATAACGCTTTTTTACGACAAAGATGCGGCCCCGGCCCAAAAGCTGAAATACCACGTTTGTGGTATTTTGATCCCGTTTTTGCGGGATATCAGATGTAATATTCGGGACTTTCGGTTAATCCGTTGCGGGAGGCAAAGAGCACCAGCTCCGAAACATGACTGATCCCCAGTTTGCGAAAGATGTTTTTCCGGTGCGAAACGACCGTGTGAAAACTGATGTGTTTGCGGCCGGCAATCTCTTTGGTGGTATATCCGTAGGCAATAAGCCGCACAATCTCCTTTTCGGTTTCGGTCAGTCGGTTGTGTTGAGGTTCATGCGAAACCGGTCCGCTGCCGGCAAGCAGCAGGTCGATAATCTCTTCGGAATAATATTTTTTTCCGGCACAGGCAGCCGAAACCGCTTCCAGGATCTCCTCTTTTCCGGCATTTTTCAGGATCACATTGCGGATTCCGGCTTTCGAATATGCTTTAACCAACCCTGGGGTAACCGTGTGGGTGAGCACCAGAATGGCCAGATCAGGCGAGGAATTCTTAAGGTCGGCCAGTTCATCTGCCCGGAGGTTGCCGCAGTTTTGCGGGTCGATGATGATTAAAGCGTCCGGCTCGTGCCGGCACCATTTAACCACTTCCGCTTTACTCGCAGTAATCCCGGCCATACGAAAAAAACCTTCACCCTCCAGCAAGCGGCGGAGTGTTTCAGTTACCAAAAACTGGCTGTCGGCGAGGATCACCGGTCGTTTGTCCCGGGTGGTGCTGTTCATGTTTCAAAAATTTCCGGACAGGCGAGACCTGTTGGGAGGCAAAATACAACAAATCCTGAAAAAATGCCATGGGCAGTCGGGTCAGAACCACCTTCGCCGGCGAAAGAGCAACATCCCCAAAAAGGAGAGTCCGAGCGAGAAGATCAGAATTGCCGGGAATGCCCAGGTGTGGTTCTCGAGGGTGTTGGGAACATTCATTCCATACAAACTGGCAATAAGTGTCGGGATCATCAAAAGGATGGAAATCGAAGTGAGTTGTTTCATCACCACGTTCAGGTTGTTGGAGATGACCGAAGCAAAGGCGTCCATCATGCCGGCCTGGATATCGGAGTAGATCTGTGCCATTTCCAGCGCCTGTTTGTTTTCGATGATGGCGTCTTCCATCAGGTCTTCGTTCAGTTCGCTGAGATCGAACCGCTTCGAATTTTTCAGCTTCGCCAGTACCAGTTCGTTGCCTTTCAGCGAGGTAATAAAATAAACCAGGCACTTTTCCATTTTCAGCAGGCGGTTCAGCTCTTCGTTCCGGATCGATTCTTCCAGGTCCTGTTCGATAATCGCCGTCTGCTGGTTGATCTGTTTCAGGTATTTCAGGTAAACGTTGGATGAACGCAAAAATAACTTCAGGATAAAATTGAGGACGTCGGTGACCTGTTGGTAGGAGTCGCGGTAAAGCGAAGGCTGTTCGTTGGGCAACACTTCGTTGGGTGAGGAACAGATGGTGACCGTATGGTTTTCGGTCATAAATATGCCTAACGGGACGGTAGAAAAGGGGACACCGTTATTGGGACTGGAAACCGGGATTCGCAAAATGACCAGCGTCCAGGTATCGTCAATTTCGATACGCGGCCGTTCGTCGGCGTCAAGAATGTCCTGGATAAGTTCTTCGGGAATGGAAAATGCATCGCGGATCTGCACAATTTCACCGGGAGTAGGATTGTTGACGTTAATCCAGCTACGTTTTTCAGCAACCGGCAGTTCAACATAGCCGCCCAGGCTTCTGAAGATTTTAATCATGTTAGTGCCTCCTCTGCTTTACGGTCAGTGGAGACAACAAAAAGGCCCCCGCTAACCGATGGTTAGTACTCTTTGTCGCTTACTATGATACGGGCCTTCGTCCATATTTAATTTAACTTTTTTGATCGCGCAACAAAAGTAAGATTTTAATCGGGAGCTTATCCTGTTTGAAAAGCATTTTTAGCCGGTCAGTAAAAAAATTAAGGAAAAATTTCCTTCAGCGCCTCAACTATCCGACGCTTCCGGCACTAAAAACTATCAAAAAGATTATTCCGAAGGGAAGCAGTTCTGCTAATCAAGAACAAAACGATAGGTGATGGTACCGGTTTGGAAGGCCGGCGCATTGTTGTCGAGATTAAATTTGGCCTGAAGGGCAGCTTTCTGAGCGGCCGACAGCAGCTGGGTATTCATGGTTGTGGAGCCGCGGGCCCCGGGTTCGGCTTTGGTAACATTCCCGAACTTATCGACTGTAATCTGCACCACAACCACTCCCTCTTCGCTGCCGGGATAGTTGGGTTTGGGCAGTGACCGGGCCGACCGCCCGGCGAGGCTGTACGACGGACCGGTGCCCTGGTTGCCGCCTCCGCTGCCGCCAGGTCCGTAGTTACCGGCATTGGGATCGCCAGTGGGAACGCCCTGGTTACCGCCCGGGAAGGTAACTCCCTGACTTTGACCGGTGCCGCTGCCGGTACCGCCGCTGCCGGTGTTGCTCTTTCCAAAGGCGCCTTTGGTGCGGGAATTAATTTCACTGATGCGGCGCTGTTCCTCTTCCTGCTTCCGCCTGGCTTCGGCTTCAACACGCTGACGCTCCAGCTCGGCCAAACGCTGCCGTTCGATCTCCTGCTGGCGGATACGCTCCTCCTCCCGTTTCTTGCGGTTGGCAGCTTCAACAGCGGCCGACTCTTCAAAGTCCTGCGTCATCACCTCCTCTTTCACCGGTTTGGGCTGGGTCCGCACCGGCGTGGGCGGCGGTGTGGTAACCGGGACCACCTCTTCGCGCTGCGACTGAACCGTCGCAGGCGGATCGGCATCGCGGTTGGGAGATGGTTCTTCAAGGCCCAGCCCCGTTTCGCTGTCGCCAAAATTGACTAAAATACCTTCTTCTCCGGGAAGTGGCAATGGTGTAAAAAATCCCATCAAAAGCAAAAGAATCAGGATTGACGCATGAAAAACAACCGTCCCGATTAAACCTCTTTTATGTTCCCGGATGAATTCTTCCATATTTATTTTTCAGGCGCGGTGGCCAGAATCAATTTAAACTCGTGTTTGCGTGCTATGTTCATAATTTTGACAACCTCCTCAACCGGCACAGACTTGTCGGCATGAAGAGAGATGTAGCGCTCTTCGCTGCTTCCGAAACGCTGCTGGAGAAAAGGCTCAATCTCCTGGAAAGCAACCCGCTTAAGCGCCCCCTGATCGTTGATGTAGTACCGCAGATCTTTGGTAATGGAGATGGTGGTGATCGCCTTGGCAGCCGTCTGGTTGTTGCTTTGCGGCAACAGCAGCTTCAGGGCGTTAGGCGCCACAAGCGTTGAGGTGATCATGAAAAAGATCAGCAGCAGGAACACGATGTCGGTCATCGAGGCCATGCTGAACTGAGCGCTGACGCTATTTCGTTTTTTTAATGCCATGTTCCAATTCGTTAAGCTGGTTCATTGAGCAGGTCCATAAAATCGGAAGTTGTGGCTTCCATCTTAAAGACTACCTTTTCGACACTGCTAACCAGAATATTATAGGCAAAAAATGCGGTAATCCCAACAATGAGACCGGCTACCGTGGTTACCATTGCCTGGTAAATTCCGGTTGAAAGCAGGGTAATGTCGATATTGTTACCGGCATTGGCCATGTCGTAGAAGGAACGGACCATTCCGAGAACGGTTCCGAGGAAGCCGAGCATGGGCGCCCCGCCGGCTACCGAAGCCAGCACCGGAAGTCCCTTTTCGAGCTTCTGAATCTCGAGGTTACCTACATTTTCAATGGCGGTGGTAACATCGGCCAGCGGACGGCCAATGCGGCTGATCCCCTTCTCTACCATCCGGGCTGCGGGATTGTCATTGCTGCGGCAAAGTGCAACCGCTGCATCGATTTTTCCGGCCGTAATATACGATTTCACTTTCTCCATCAGGCTGGCATCGAACTTACCGGCACGTTTGATGGCAAAATAGCGGTCAATAAAAATATAAACCGCGATAAACGAAAGCAGGATGATCGGAACCATGATCCAGCCTCCCTTTAAAGCCATATCGAAGAAGTTCATGGAAATGCCCTGCGGCTGTGCGGCCAGTCCTTCGGCTCCGCCTGCCGGCATATCAGTTTGGATGAAAAGAAGATAATTAATCATGCGTCACAAAGTTGTTTTATTCTACGATTAAAAAAACGGGGTATAAAGTTATTTTATTATACCCCGCAAAAATAAGTATAATATTGTATGAATCTAAAGCCCGAACATCAAATAGTAAACGGCCGCGCCCGATAAATAGCCAACCAGCGCCAGCAGGGAGATCCGCTTGAGGTACCAGATGAAGTCGATTTTCTCCAGTCCCATGGCGGCCACCCCGGCTGCCGAACCAATGATGAGGATGCTGCCACCGGTTCCGGCCGTGTAGGCCAGAAACTCCCAGAAGAGGCCATCCTGGGTAAAAAAGGCCTGGTAACCAACGGCTCCGGCTTCGGCAACCGGATACATCCCCATTGCCCCGGCCACCAGCGGCACGTTGTCGACCACGGCCGACAACAATCCGATGGCAATATTGATCAGGTAGATATTATTCAGATGCTCATCGAGGTATTTGGCCAGCTGGCCCAGGTGCCCGGCCGACTGTAACGCAGCCACTGCCGACAGGATTCCGAGGAAAAAAAGGACCGTAGGCACGTCAACGCGCTGTAAAATCGCCACCACCTTCAGCTTTTTCTTGATCTCTTTCGGCTTGTTGCGGTGGATAATTTCTCCGGCGACCCACACAATCCCCAGCGACAGCAACATTCCCATATAGGGCGGCAAACCGGTCACCGTTTTAAATACCGGCACAAAGAGCAGACCGCCCACCCCCAACATCAGAAAAGTGGTGCGCTCTCCCGGTGCGGTGTATTCCATTTCCGACTCCTCCGCTTCCGGGCGCCTGACATTTCCTTTCATGGAAAACGAGAGGATAATCAGCGGCACGACCATGCAGGCAATGCTGGGCAGCAACACGCCCTGGATAATTTTGAGCGTTGTGATCTGTCCGCCAATCCAGAGCATAATGGTGGTGACATCGCCAATGGGCGACCAGGCGCCGCCGGCGTTGGCCGCCAACACCACCATGCTGGCAAAAAACCAGCGCGTCTGCCGGTCGTCGATCAGTTTACGCAACAGGGCGATTATCACAATGGTGGTAGTCAGGTTGTCGAGAACAGCCGACATGAAGAACGTCAGGAAGCTGATTATCCAGAGCAGTTTGACTTTGTTGGTGGTTTTTATCTTGTCGGTAATTACTTTGAACCCCTCATGCTGATCAACCACCTCAACGATGGTCATGGCGCCCAGCAGGAAAAAGAGGATTTCGGCAATTTCGCCGATGTGACGGATAATTTCGTAGTCGACTATAAATTCGTGAATGGCCTGTAACCCGTGGGCATCCGGATGTTGGGCCAGGTATTCGGTCCATGAAAGACTGTACCCCAGGTTCAGGATACCTTCGGCGCCCAGGATGTAGACCACCCAACATAAGGTTCCGATAATGAGGGCAGTGGCTGCCTTATCCACTTTTAACGGATGTTCGAGGGCAATAGCAACGTAGCCCAGAACAAAGACAATTACCATCAGGATAAACATACGCTGTCGTTTTAGGTTATTCAGATTTAGGTTGAAACTTCTTTAAACTTCAATAATAAAAATATTTCGGACATTTTTGCCTGATCTTACTCCGAAAGCGGATGAATTTAAAGAAAATCCAACAAAAAGTTTGAACGGAACCCTTTTGGGCGTCACAAAAAAATTGGTTTTAAATACAGGGACTTACTCTTTGCGGGCTGAACGGTTGGACTGCTTCGGCTCGCTTTTCTCTTTCCGGAAGAGGGAGACAAACTTCCGCCACAACTCATCAATGGTGTTGTAATCTTCTTTGTAGGTAAAGCCGATTCCCTGCGTGTAGGGAGCGGTTTCGTAAATCAGGTTGTTGTTCGAATGGTTGTAGGCTTTCAGTTGCAGCTTGCCGTTGCGGCTCAGTTTGACGTTGATATCGAAGTCGCCAACCAGCTCGCTGTTGTTGGTGCTGTTGGGATTGGCATTGTTGCCGACATTGCCGTTGATGGTAACCCGGTCGTTGAAGAGCTGGGTGCTGAGGGCCAGTTCGATTTCGTCATCGGTCATCTGGTTGCCCGGCCGGTAGTTGAAGCCGATGTCCCAGGCGCTGTTGATCTGCGACAACCAGTTGCTGAGCTGATTGGAAAACAGTTCGCTGGCAGTGGTACCAATCAGGTTTTGGTTACTGTTGGAGACTTCTATGGTACCGCGCATATATTCGGGAGTATAAAATTTCCCCAGTACCAGCAACGACAGAATCTGCTTGTTCATCTCTTCGGGTGTGTTGAAGAACTGCTGCATGGCGTCCCTCAGCCGGTCTTCAACCGTGGGCAACACCACTTCAAAATTGATGGTGGGATTGCTCAGCTCGTCGGTGAGGTGAATTTTACAATCGACCGGAATCCGCTGGGTTTTATCAATCGTCCCCCCTTCGGATTCATCCAGCGGAAGATCGCGCAGGGAGGATTTCAGTTTATATACCGCTTTGAGATCGATAATGGCGTTGTAGGGATCGCCCGACCAGATGATGGAGCCGCCCTGCTCGATACTGAACCGCTTGTTGATAACATTCTGCAGGGTAAAAAGATAATCTCCCTGCGTAACATCGTAGTTTCCGGAAAGAAAGAGATTGCCTTCCGGATCCATCCGGAAGCGGAGAACCCCTTCGCCCTGCGCCCGGATCATATCGCCGATCTTCGAATTGTATATCAGCTGGGTACGGGCTTCGGGAGTTACGTTGACCGTCAGCACCAGGTCGACTCCCCCGGTTGCTGTCCGCAAGAGTGACTTTTCCGATGCCTCGGGTGTTGGGGACGCAAAACGGACAAAATCGTACCGGGCAACCTCTTCCTCACTGCTGAGGGAGATATTAATGGCTGTTCCGGCCAGAGAGGTCGCCTCGCCGCTCAGCTTCACATTCTGTCCGCGGCCGGCGATGCGGAACGTTCCGCTGGCAACCGCTTTGCCGTAAAACTGCTCATTGTCGCGCGAAGTGGTGTTCATGGCCATTATTTTGGGCGAAGTAATGGTCATGTTGTAATCCATGTTGCTAAAGTTATCGTGCCGGATGGATCCGTTGAAAACTCCCCGGTTGTTGAGTGCATCCCGGATTTCGATACGGTTGAAGATAATGGAGTCGCGGGCAAGACGTATCGAATCGTTCAGGTGGTAACTAACCTGGAGAACATCGACGGTGAGGCCGGCATTTTCGCAGAAAACGGCGCCGTCCATCCATATTTTGTCGGGAGTTCCGGAAATGACCACTTTCCCGGTCCCGTCGCCATGGAAATTCGAGAGCGTCTCCCGGATAACCGTTTCCAGGAATACCAGCGACAAATGGTCGAGGTTGGCTGTAAACCGCATATTTTTATTTTCGGGATTGAAATAGCCCTGTACCAGCAAACTGTTCCGGTTGTTCTGGGTAACTTTCAGCTCCGAATTGATCAGTCCGGCAGTGCGGTCCCATTTGTTGACCAGGCTTACATCGCCCAGCGGCTGCGCGCGGAATTCGAGCCCGGTAATCCGCAGGTCGGAATAGAAGAGGCGTTCGCGGTACAAATCGGCCAGCCCTACCGTCCCGTTGACCTTTCCTTTCAATCCCAGGTCCTGTTTCATGTAATATTCCAGCGTGGCCAGGTTGATGTCGTCAAATGCCACACTGAGCTGGTCGTTGGGATTTTTGGAAATCTTCCCGTTAACGGCAATTTGCTGCTGCCGGTTGTAAAAAACAAAGTTGCTGATCGCTACAGTTGAGGAGTCAAACCGGATCTCGGCAGGCTTCAGCTGCCAGAGCGAGTCGGCAATAAAAATTTTGGAAGGAAGAATACTGGTTACCACGCGCGGGGAGGAGCTGTTTTCGGGACGGCTGAAAACCGTTTTGGTTTCGATTTCGCCGCTGTAAGAGAGCGCATCGTAGTTGTTCCACACCATTCGTCCGGCCAGCTCATTGTTGTTGGCCTCCAACAGCAGGGCCAGGTTGTAAAGGCTGAATCCGCCCTGCGTCATCAGTTCGCCAAACCTGATTTTGGTAGAGAGCGCTTTTCGTCCCGGGAAGATATGAAAATCGAGGTCGCGGCAGGCCAGGTTGTTGTAACGCACAGTGGGAATCCCGCCCCAGATCTCAAGACTCCGCTTTTCCGAGTCGATATTTCCGCTCACATGAAAAGGGGCGCCAATGTGCAACCCGGGCAAAAACACCGCCGTAATTTTGTCCGTCTCCTTAACATCCAGCTCGATTCTGAACCGGTTGGTCAGCCGGGTTTCAGGAGCTTTGGCAGCGAGCGCCGGCAGGTAGTGGGTGGCCACATCGTAAAACGATTTCCAGAGGTTTTTGAAATTGTAGTCGCCCGTTACCGAAGCATCAAAAAAATCGGACCGGATGGTAAGCTGGTCCTGGTTATTCTGGTGGGCGGTGGTCAGCACCAGGCTGTCGAGCGCCAGCTCATCGTGCTGGTTGCGGTAGCGGGCGTTGGTCAGGCGAATGGCTCCGTCGAGGTTGTCGAGGTTGTTCCCCGAAAAGTTGGCATTCAGGCCGAGGGCAAGTTCCGAAACGGTATTGGCCGTATCGAGGTTCAGCGCCATCAGGTTGGCCTGACGCAGCTGCAGGTTGAAGTCGAAAACCGGGATTTTTTCGTTCAGATCGAGCGTCCCGATAAAATCGAGTTGCAAATTGGGGTCGTCCACCCGCACACTTCCGTCAAACTTCTTGTCGGTCAGCTGACCGTTCAGCACAATATTGGAATAGTTGTACCGGTTGATGTACCAGCTGGAGATCAGCCCATCGAACTTCCCCTGCAGGGTTTCGCGGTATTTGTTGTAGCTGCCGTTCACCTTTCCGTTGAAAGAGATTTTGCCGGCCAGGTCACTTCGGTAAAGGGTGGCCAGGTCAAAATCGGTTGTTTGCAGCCGGCCGTTGTAGCGAATAACACCTCCGGCGCCCGGCACAAAAGAGAGGTCGGTTTTTATTTTCCCCATTTTCCCCGCCAGGGTTCCGTAGGCCACAAAGTCGGTCAGAAAGCCGGTAAAATTCCCCTGGTAAGTGAGGATGCCGGCTTTGTAAAACGTTTCGGGGAACTTCATGTAGCGCATCCGCGACCGGTTGGGAAGCCGGATCTGGCTGAGGTCGCGAAAGTCGGTCTGCGACCGGTGCAGGTCGAAGAAGATAAAAGCCTGTTCAAGGTCCGAAAGGTCGGAGGCCGAAAAATCACAATGCAGCAAGGTGTTCTGCCCGGTTTTCAGCAACAGGTTTTTTCCCTTCAGGTTCTGAAGGTTGCCGCTCACCTTCCCCGAGATCTCTATTTTCTGGTTCATCCCTTCGAGCGCCGGCACAAAAACCGCCAGGTCAGCCAGGCTCACCCCGGCCTGATCCAGCTCCACCTCCAGCCGGGGCTGCCGGCCGGCCGACAAACTGTCGGACACAGGAGGATAGAGAACCGCTATCTGCGCCTTGCTGATCATCGAATTGGGCGTGGCAAATGAGAGGTTGTTGATCCGGACATCGGGTCCGGCAATTTTAATTCCGGCCGATAAATCACTCACATAAAACCCTTTGCGGTCATTCAGGTTTAACGACGTCAGCTGAAACGTCACGCTGTCGGCAGCCAGCCGGAAACTGTCGATTTGCAGGTTGATATCGTCGATCCGCAACTCATCGGCCGAGGGGCGGTAGTTAAAAGTCGAATTTTTAAAACTGAAGCGGTTACAGTAGAAACGCCACTCCGAAGGAATGGTATCCCGGGGCTGCTGTTTGCCGGCGGCCAGAAACTGAAAATTGAAAATGCCGGCCGTATCTTTTGAAATATTAATCCGGGTGTGATCAAACGTCAATCTGGAAACCTCCACCAGCTTGTGGTTGAGATTCAGTGAACTGATTTTGGCTTCGGCGCGGCGCACGTAAACGAGGGTGTCGGCATACTGGTCTTCCATCCACACATCTTCCAGGATGATCCGCCGGAAGAGCGCCACATCAACCCCGCCGATGTGAATAACGGTATTCAGCTGCCGCGACAGACGCTGGGCAAGCATCCGGGTAACATAGGTCTGCACCACCCTGCTTTGCGAGGCGATATATATCCCGGTAATCCACAGTAAAATGACCGCCAGGATAATCAGCGGTATTTTCCAGCCTTTTTTGATAATTTTGCGTTTCGACAAAAGTAAGTAAAAGCAGGCAACAAAACTTTCCTGAATAACGCGAAAACGTTACATATTGTGTATTTGTATGGGTAAAACAACAGACAAGCAGGTTATTATTTTGGGGATCGAATCGTCGTGCGACGATACTTCGGCGGCGGTAACCTGCAACGAAACCATTCTGGCCAACACAGTCGCCGGACAAAAAGTGCACGAAGCGTACGGCGGCGTAGTCCCCGAACTGGCTTCACGGGCGCATCAGCAAAACATTATCCCGGTGGTCGACCAGGCGTTGAAACAGGCCGGCATCCGGAAGGATCAGCTTTCGGCAGTGGCATTTACCCGCGGCCCCGGGTTGCTGGGGTCGCTGCTGGTAGGAACTTCGTTTGCCAAAGGTTTTGCCCTGGCTTCGGGGATTCCGCTGATTGAGGTAAACCACCTGCAGGGGCATGTGCTGGCGCTCTTTATCCGCGAACCCGACCAGGAATACCATCCGCCGCGCTTCCCGTTCCTCTGCCTGCTGGTGTCGGGCGGAAACTCACAGATCATCCTGGTTCGCGACCACCTGCACATGGAGGTGATCGGGCAAACCATCGACGATGCTGCCGGCGAAGCTTTCGACAAGTGCGCCAAAGTGATGGGGCTCCCCTACCCGGGCGGGCCGTTTATCGACAAGCTGGCCCGCGAAGGCGACCCGCTCCGCTTCCGCTTCTCGCGGCCCGAAATCAAAGACCTCGACTACAGCTTCAGCGGCCTGAAAACCAACTTCCTCTATTTCTTGCGCGACCAGCTGAAGGAAGATGAAAACTTCATCGAACAAAACAAAGCCGACCTGTGCGCTTCGCTGCAAAAAACCATCATCGACATTTTGCTGTACAAACTGGTAAAAGCCGCCCGCCAGACCGGCATCCGCGAAATCACCGTAGCCGGCGGCGTGTCGGCCAACTCGGGACTGCGCGCCGCCTTGCAGGAAGAGGCTGCCAAACGCAAATGGAACCTGCTGATCCCGAAAATTCAATACACCATGGACAACGCCGCAATGATTGCCATTACCGGCTATTACAAATTTCTGAAAGGAGAATTTACCAGCCAGGACATTGCCCCGTTTGCCCGAACCCAGCTGTAAAACGGTTTTTTACATCGGGCTTATTTTTGAGCCATCCTGTTTTTCCTGTCCCATTTCCGCTAATTTTGAGCGGATGAACTAAAAATATCGTGTACGCATGAACTCTTTTCGAATTGGTTTTCTGGGCGCCGGAGGTATCGCGCGGGCACATGCCTACGCCCTGCAGTCGTTAAAATTTTATTACAGCCACCCTCCAGTGGCCGGGTTGGTGTCGGTCAGTTCGGCGCGCCGGGAGAGCCGCGAGGCTTTTGCCGCCAACTACGGATTCCGGCAGGCACAATCTCTGGAAGATTTTTTTGAAAACCGGGATATCGACACCGTCTTTATTCTGGGGCCCAACAATGTTCACTTTGAACATTTTCAGAAAGCGCTGCAAATGCCGGAAGTTAAACGGATCTACCTGGAGAAACCGGTCTGTTCATCAGAAGCCGAAGAGCGCCAGATGGCCCAGCTGCTGGCCGGTTCCGACAAAAAAGTGCAGGTCGGTTTTCAGTACCTGCAAACACCGGCAGTCCGCGAAACATTGCGGTTCTGGCACTCAGGAATCCTGGGCCGGGCGCTCCATTTCGACCTAAAATATTACCACGGCGACTATCTGCAGCCGGCGTACCGCGCCCGGCGGCGAACCCGCCTCACCCCTGCCCCCGACGGCGGCGCGATGGCCGACTTAGGCTCGCACGGCATCAGCCTGCTAACGGCATTTCTGGGCAACGGCCTGCAAATGTTACATGCCGTTCAGGCGGGTCAGTTCGACGATGTGCCGGCCGGTTCCGACCTGTTCAGCGCGGTCTCCCTCTATGATCCGCAAAGCGGTGCAGCCGGACATTTATCAGCCAGCCGCATCAGCTCCGGCTCCGGCGACCTGGTAGAGCTGGAGATTTATGCCGAAAAAGGGGTCTTGCGTTTTTCAAACCGCCAACCCGACCAGTTCAGCTACTTCCTAGAAGAGGACGGCCGCTGGGTAAACCAGCCGGTTGGCAGCAACTATGCCGGCATCACCACTTTCCCGTCGGGACACGTTCCGGCCGGCTGGCTCCGTTCGATGGTGCATGCCCACTACCTCTTCCTGGGAGGCGAAGATCCCGATGCCTTTATTCCGGACCTGGCACACGGACTTGAAGTTCAACGCCTGGTGCGCGAAACAGCCCACCATCTCGCCCAATTCAGAAACTCCGTCAAACTGTAACCGACAATCTCCATGAACAAGCGCAGCAGCGGCATTTTACTGCATGTAACCTCCCTCCCCGGTCGCGAAGGAATCGGGACGCTGGGAAATGAAGCTTTTGCCTGGATCGATCTTCTGCAGGAAACCGGTCAGCGCCTCTGGCAGATCCTGCCGCTGGGACCGGCCGGCTACGGAAACTCTCCCTACCAGTGTTACTCGGCCTTTGCCGGCAACCCGCTGCTGATTGACCTTTTTATGCTGCAGGAAGAGGGGTTGCTCGAAGAAGCCGATCTGCAGCGGATCCCGGCATTTGACCAACGACAGGTAGAATTTGACAAAATAGAAAAGTGGAAATTCCCTTTGCTGCGGAAAGCTTTCCAGCAATTCATCGGCGAAACCGGAAAAAAATTCAACCACGATTACGAGCGGTTTCTCGACGAGAACAACTGGTGGCTGGCCGACTACGCCTTGTTTGCCGCCGCAAAAGCTCACTTTAACACCGAATGGATGCGGTGGCCTCACCCGTTAAAATTTCGTCAGCCCGATGCGCTGGTGCAGTACCGCACCGAACTCTCGGGCGAAATTGCCTTCCGGAAATTTCTGGAATTCTGCTTTTTCCGCCAGTGGAAAAGGGTGAAGGAGTATGCCGACAAACGGGGCGTGCACATTGTTGGCGACATCCCATTATATGTATCCACCGACAGCGCTGACGTGTGGGCCAATCCCTCTATCTTCCAGCTCGACGAAGAACTGAATCCCATCCGCGTGGGAGGCGTTCCTCCCGATTATTTCAGCAAAAGCGGACAACTTTGGGGAAATCCGGTTTTTGACTGGGAGCGGCTAAAAGCAGACGACTACAGCTGGTGGATCGCCCGGATCCATTTCAACCTCCGCCTGTTCGACGTTGTCCGGATTGACCATTTCCGCGGACTGGAGTCGTTTTGGTCGGTACCGGCCGACGAAAAAACGGCAGAAAACGGAGCGTGGGTTCCCGCTCACGGCCGTGCAGTCCTGAAACTCCTCCGGAAACAGATCGGAAAACTTCCACTGGTTGCCGAAGATCTCGGCCTGATTACCCCGGAAGTGGAAAAACTGCGCGACGATTTTAACCTGCCGGGGATGAAAGTGCTGCATTTTGCCTTCCTTTCCGACGAAAAAAACGAGCACCTACCCCACAATTACTCCAACAATTGTATTGTTTATACCGGCACCCACGACAACGACACCACCTGGGCCTGGCTGCATGCCGCCGAAAAAACAGAAAAAAAGAGGGCCGCAAGTTACCTGCAGCATTTCCACCGCAAACCGGCCTGGGGATTGATCGAAATGGCCTGGGCCTCAACGGCGGTGTGGGCGCTCACCCCGCTGCAAGACCTTTTGGAACTGGGAGCTGAAGCCCGCATGAATATTCCCGGCCTGGCCAACGGAAACTGGGGATGGCGGTTCCGAACCAAACAACTTCAAAAGAAACAAAAACGGTTTCTTTCAGCAATTACAAAAAAATATAACCGTTAAACCAACCTGCGCTATCCCAAATCAGCCGCCGCACATCCCGTTTGTATAAAATCACAAACAGGATGTGCGGTTTTCTTTATGCTCTCCGGCCACCTACCCCTACATTTTTTCCACACAATCTTCAATAGCCCGCGATCAATTGAAAACAATCAGCCGATCTTTTTTGTCTTCATAAGAAAAGGTATACACTTTTTAAAACTTGTTAAGATTTTTTATGAAACTATTGTTTTTGTAAAAAACAATTTCGTAACTTGGCTTAAGTTTAGTTAAGACAAAAATGATTCTGGCCAACGAAACCAACGCTTTGAAGATGTCGGTAAACGAACGAAAGAAGTACCGGCAGAAAAAAAAGATACTCAGGTTGTTATACAACAACAGTACGCTTTCTGCGCCTGAGCTGAGCAAAATGATCGGGATCAGCATGCCCACCATGCTGCTGCTGTTAAACGACCTGATTGACTCCGGATTGATCGCGGTACGCGGCACCGGCGTTTCCACCGGCGGAAGAAAACCGCTGCTTTATGGACTTTCCGAAGAATCAAATTTTGTGATTGCCTGCGACATGGGCCGCTACACGGCCAAGATGACCATCCTGAACTGTCACAACGAACGTGTCACCCCCTTAAAATATATTGAAACAGATATCGACGACCCCCTGCTGGTTGACCGCCTTTATGAAGCTGCCGAAGAGCTGATCAGCGAATTTAACATTCCCGCCGACCGGATCGAAGCCCTGGGCGTTGACATGCCCGGCCTGATCGATGCCTCGGCCGGAATTAACTACACAATCAAAGACCCTTCGATGCAAAACGTAAAAGAGCGGCTCGAAGAACGTTTCAAAAAGATGGTTTATGTCGACAACGACGCCCGGATGCAGGCTTTTGGAGAATATGTTTTCGGGAAGGCCATGAACTGCAAAAACGCCATCGTAGTCAACTGGAGCTGGGGACTGGGACTGGGGATGATCCTGAACGGCCAGCTTTACGGGGGCACTACCGGATTTGCCGGCGAGCTCTCCCATATCAAAATGGCCGAAGCCGGCGACCTCTGCATCTGCGGCAAACGGGGCTGTCTGGAAACCGTAGCGTCGGCCAATGCCCTGCTGGCAATGGCCCGCGAAGCAATTCAGCAAGAAAAAGTTTCGCAGCTTACCGAGAGGTTCCGCGACCATCTTGAAGAGATAACCACCGAACACATCATTACTGCTGCACGCTCGGGCGACGAGCTCTCCATCTCGATCCTGAACAAAATAGGGCTCGAATTGGGCAAGGGGCTGGCCGCGCTGATTCAACTGCTCAACCCGGAGGTAATTGTGCTGGGCGGCCCGATTTCAAAGGCCAACCAGTTCGTGCTGACTCCGATTCAGCAGTCTCTGAACAAATACTGTCTGGAAAAAATTCTTTCCGGCACAACGATCCTGATCTCGGAAACCGACGAACAGTCGGGCCTGCTGGGCTGCGCCGCCATGGTCTACCAGCAGCTCTTCAGCGAGTAGGTTTCCGCCTGTATGAAAAAAGATAAGTATAAGACATACTAATCTGATTAATCACTAATACTAAAATCTATGCGAAAGGTTTTGTTTATTTTGATGATGTGCCTGGCAATTTCAGGAAGCGCCTGGGCACAGTTGACTGTAACCGGAAGAGTTACAGGCACGGATGGAGCGGGAATACCAGGAGCCTCCATCCTTGAAAAGGGAACCACCAACGGGACCATTACCGATGTGGATGGGAAATATGTTTTACGTGCTTCCTCGTCAAACGCCACCCTGGTTTTCTCCTTTGTCGGGATGGAAACCCAGCAAATTCCGCTTAACGGGCGTGCGACAGTAGACGTAACACTGAAAACCAGCGAAATCGGAATTGGAGAAGTCGTGGTAACCGCCATGGGTGTTACCAAAGAAGCAAAAAAACTTGGTTATGCCGTCTCCCAGGTTGGAGGCGAAAAACTGGCAGAGTCAACCACCATTAACCCGGTGAATGCTTTGCAAGGCCGGGCTGCCGGGGTGGAAATCGCCCCCAGTGAAGGTGGGGTTTTCAGCGGATCCAAGATTACAATCCGTGGTAATTCCACCCTCAAAGGCAATAACATGCCCATTTTCGTAGTCGACGGCGTAATCATGGACAACAACACCTCTGGAGGTTCTCAGTGGGGCGGTGTTGACTGGGGTAATGAGCTGAAAAACCTGAATGCCGACGAATTCGAATCGGTCTCGGTACTGAAAGGGGCTGCCGCAACCGCTCTTTATGGTTCACGCGCACTTAACGGTGCAATTGTGATAACCACAAAAAAAGGGAAAGCCAGAAAAGATCTGGGAATAAAAATCTCGCAGCGTTTCAACGTAAAACATGTTTACGACGGACCTGCCTACCAGAATATTTATGGCGAAGGCCCCATGCCAGGTTACGACACCAGCTATCCCGATGTATTTGCCCCACAGCGCGATTTTAAAAAGAATGCCCAGGGAGAACCCATACTGGAAGGCTATTACGACGGGTGGGCTCCTTACAGCTACGGACATAAAATGGACGGAACGCAGGTGCGCGACTGGGAAGGCAACTGGGTAAGCTATGACCCGCAGCCCAACAATGCGCTGGACGCTTACCAGAATGGTTACCAAACCAACACCAACATTACACTGGACGGAGGCGGTGACAACTCCACCTTCCTGATCTCGCTCTCCCACTTTGGCGAACAGGGAACCTATCCGGGGAACAACTTCACCCGTGAATCGGTTTATTCGAAGGTAACCCGTGATTTTGGCAAATTTCTCACCACCGAACTGGGGATTAGCTATGTCAACTCCGCTCCGAAAAATCCGCCGCAGGATTTGCTGAAATATTTCCTTGATCCCTGGCCCCGTAACTACAATACCTCGTACTGGCGCACGCGCTACAAAGCTGCCCACGGGGGTATTCCGCAGAGTAACTACAACGACCCGGGTATCAACATTCCTGGAGCAGGCATCTGGTTCAGCATTTACGAAAACAGCTATACCCAGATTGAAGAGTCACTCCGTTTGACCGGTAAAATGACTTTCAAGATTACTCCCTGGTTTAATGCCGTAGCCGACGGTTATGTGAACAATTACTACATCAAGGCAGAAACCAAAGAACTCGGACAGGGATATCGTAATGCAGGAGGTTATTATTCACTGGGACACACCCGCAAACAGCAGTATGACGGGAAACTGTGGCTCAACTTTTTCAAAAATTTCGACAATGGACTGGATGTCACCTTCTCGACCGTAGCCGAACACTGGGAATCGGGCGACAGTTACACCCGCGCATGGACCAACGGAGGGTTGATCGTTCCCGGTCAGTATTCACTTTCTAACAGTAAAAACGAACCTGGACAGGAGGCATCAATCAGCAACACCCGGATTCTTCAATCCCTGATGTTCTTCTCCGATATCTCGTGGAAAGACCAACTCTTCCTCAGCATTACCGGACGTAATGACTGGTCGTCGACCCTGACCTATGCCAACGGAAGCGGAAACTTCAGCTACTTCTATCCCTCCGTCAGCTTGTCCTGGTTATTTACGGAAACTTTTGAAATGCCGGCCTGGTTTGAATACGGAAAACTACGCGCCTCCTGGGCTCATGTCGGTAACGACTATGCGCCTTACGCTATCAACCCGGGATTCAGCCGCACCGGAACCGTTCAAAGTTACAACGGCGACCTTCCGACCTACAGCTTCAAAAACGAACAGATGCCCAATCTCAACATCAGGCCGGAAGACAAAAAATCGATTGAATTAGGGTTAGAAGCCAAATTCTTCAACAACCGCCTGGGGCTTGACTTTGCCTATTACAAAGACAACACCTACAACCAGATTTTGTCGATTCCGGAAAACTACTACACCGGCGTTTCAAGCCAGCTGATCAACGCTGGAAATATTCAAAACCAGGGAATTGAGATCATGCTGAATACCGTTCCGGTGAAAGTCAACGACTTCAGCTGGTTCTTCAATGTCAACTTTGCCCGTAACCGCAATACGATCATCGATCTTCACGAGGGAATTACCGAGTACAACCTCTATGAAAGCTGGAACTACGGAAATACCCGCATTGGTACACTGGCCATTGTAGGTGGCAACTGGGGAGAACTCTATTCCGACTCAGCTCCTGCCGTATGGAACAACGAAGATGATCCCAACGATCCCCGAAACGGGATGAAAATTCTGCGCTGGAATGCTTCGCAGCGTGGCGGTTATTATATCCGCAGCTTTGAAAAACAGAAAGTGGGCGACATGAATGCCGATTTCACCGGAAGTGTGCTGACCGGCTTTGAATACAAAAATTTCAGACTGGAAACCCTCTTCGACTTCAAAATTGGCGGTGAAATCTCTACTTACACGGGCAGATATGGTGTAGCTTATGGTTTGCTTGAATCCACACTCGACAACCGCGACAAAGAGCACGGTGGGTTCGAATGGTCGACCAACTGGAACGGCAAATCTTACGACGACGGATTCATTCCGGAGGGAGTTTTCGAAAAAGGCACCAAAGTCCAGATGAAAGATGCAGCCGGCAATACCATTACAAATGATGTGAGCGGAATGACCTACCAGGAAGCTTACGACAAAGGGCTGGTTGATCCGGTTCACGGAGCCTGGTGGCATTTTAAAAACAACTCGTGGGGAGGTGGCGTCATCAACGAACACGTCTTACAGGAAAACTCCTATATCGGCATCCGGCAAATGACGCTGACTTACAGAATTCCGCAGAAATTCTGCCAGAAGCTCAAACTCACCTCTGCCGACATCTCCCTCTTTGGCCGTGACCTGGGATTCGTCTATAAAACACTGGAAAACAACCTCCATCCTTTCAGTGTAAGAAGCAATGAGGCAGGTTCTGCCCATGAATGGAACCAGATTCCGTACACCCGGACGCTGGGCTTCAGTCTTAATCTTTCCTTGTAACATGTGGCATACTTAGAATTATAAACAGGAGAAATATGAAAAACAGAATTTCCAAAATACTTACGGTATTCACTTTAACCGCATTGTTACTGGTTAACTGTACCGACCGATTTGCCGAAATTAACATCAATCCCGGCGATATCACTGATCCCGACCTTTCCCACCTGTTCACCAACGCTTTGTACAACAGTGCTGGTGACGAGTACCTGCAATGGTTTTACAATAACAGTGTCTATTTCTGGCGGTTTGCCCAGGTCACGGTTTCCCGCTCGGGGACCTCGGCCGACTTTAACAACACCGCAGCTCTTGGTGGCGTTCCGTTATACAGGGTGATGATCGACATGAGGGAGATCCAGAACAGGATCGACAACATGAAACCCGAAGACAAGGAAGTATACCAGGCTTTTAAAGCAGTCACCTATATTCCGGTGATCGAACTGGCCATCCGGGCATCCGACTGGCAGGGAAGCATGGTTTATTCCGAAGCAATCGATGCACGTTACGGAGGCAACATGACCCCCAAATTTGACACCCAGCAGGAATTGTTTGATATTTGGCTGAAACAGCTGGATGATGCCCTTGCTGTGCTGACCGCGGCAAGTGCCAGCCAGGTACAAATCGGCAATCAGGACTTCATGTTCAAAAGTGACTGGGAAGCCTGGGCACGTTACGCCAACAGCCTGAAACTGCGCATTGCTGCCAGGCTGGAAGTTGCCGATAATGCCAAAATGAAACAGGTCCTTTCCTCGATTGTCAGTAAAAAAGGGAGTGATGGAAAACTGCTGCTGATCACTGAACTCAACCAGCAAGCCATTTGGGCTCCCTCGGCTACTGAATTGGGCCCCGGTGGCACCAACTCGCTTTGGGTCGAAAATTACGGTCCCAGCAAAAACTTCAGCAAATTCATGCGCAAAAACCTGGATCCCCGCCTGCGGTTATACTT
>JARKOX010000155.1 GCA_029975525.1 Prolixibacteraceae bacterium
TAAAAGAAGAAAGGAGACCTCTGTCTCCTTTCATTGGGATTTAAAAATTGCAATTCAAGTATAAGGGACTATAAAAATGAATTCGCATTCATTTATATATACCACAAAAATAGAAAAGGTAACCCAAATTAAAATAGATTGTAGTAATTTTTAATGGTTCTAAATTGATTTTTTGAGTTCTGGTTTTGTAAGGTTGCTGGTTTACAGGTTTATAATGAGTTCTGTGAGGTTCTCGTCATGCCGGAGCTCCATTTTTTTTCGCAGGCGGTAACGGTGATTCTCGACTCCGCGAACCGAAATTCCCAACAACGGTGCGATCTCTTTTGACGACAGGTTCATGCGGAGGAAAGCACACAATCTTAAATCGCTGGGCGTTAATTCAGGGAATCGGTTTTTCAGATTTTTGGTGAATTCTTCATGAGCCTGTTCGAAGTTGGTTTCAAAAATCTGCCAGTCATCCTGGCTCGAAATGTTATCGTCAATTTTTTTCATCAGGTCGTTGTAGTATTTGTCCGGATACCTTGTTCCCAGCTGGTTTTTCTGGGATTTCAGGATGTGTTTCATATCGAGCAGAAATTCATTCTTTTTGATGATAGACATGGTGGAGTTTGCCAACTCCTTGCTTTTGAAGAGTACCTCATTTTTTAGCTTTTCATTTTTCAGACGAATAAATTCCCGTTCCTTGTCTTCTCTTTTTCGTTTCTCTTTTTTTCGGGTTTGTACAATGATGATATTCCGGAAAAGTGCAAGGGCGCCAATAGATAAAAGCAGGTAAAGGATCTTGGCAAGTTTTGACCAGTACCACGGCGGTAAAACGATAACCGGTAACGTAAAAACCTTACTTTCATTGCCCCAGGTGTCGGTGGCTTTTACTTTCAGGGTGTATTTGCCTTTGGGTAATCGTTCAAAAGAGAGCTCGGGAGAATCGTCGCTTGCAGACCATTCGGGCGATAATCCCTGTAAAAACCAGCTGAAGGTGATTTTGTCTGTCGAAAAATGGGCGATGGCAAATCTGATCTTCAGGTTGTTTTGATTAGAAGGGATTTTTAGAAAGTCAATACCAAAAGGGTGTGGATAGTTTTTGCCGTTTTTGTCGATCAGCACGATTTGTCTGGGGGAAGGAGTTTTTTGAGAAAGAGATCGATTGTCTTCCCAGTGTGGCGTCCCTAAATAGGCAAAGCCATTCTCCAAACATAGAATCGCCTGATCGTTGTCGAGGGGAATGAGGTTTTCGAAACCCTGGATGAATTGACCTTCGAAAAGTTCGCAAGGGAATTCACGTAGTTTGGCAATCTCCGTCCCGTTGATGCTGAAAAGTCCAATAAAATGTTTGGTTATAAACCAATATTGATGATTCGGAGCTGGGATAATGCGGGTTGCAGCTGCATATTCCCCCAGTTTTTCGTTGAGCAGGTGGTAATCGATAATCGTGTCTGCCAGATCGTCGTAAGTGAATAGTTTGTTTCCGGTAGTAAAAACCACCCGGTTTTCAATTTTAAAGACATTGATATTGTTGTCTTTTTGAAAAATGGAATTTTCGCCGTAATGCCGGATTGAAACCACCGAATCTTTCGACTCATTGAGTTTTATCTTGAAAATTCCCCGGTGAAAATGGCTGGCCCACAGATTTCCGCGGTGGTCAAATTCGATGAAACGGATCAGGTCGTTGAAGTTTTGGATGCTTCCGGTTTGTTGGAATCCGTCAGCGGTTTGCCGGTATCTGACGATGTTGGAATAGGTACACTGAAAATAATGTTCCGGAGCAAGCGGGTCATTGACAATGGAAAATGCTCCGGAGACATTTGAAATTCGTTTGACCTTTTCTCCGGTAATTAAAAAAGTACCGGAGTTTTGCCCAACAACCAGGCTTCCTGAAATGGTTTTGATATCCCACACCTGCCCCTGGGTTTCGGGAACCAGCTGGAAAGTGGCCTGGGGAGTGCTCTGGTTTCTGAAATAGAGTCCTTGGTTGGTGCCGATATAAATTTTTCCGTTGTAATGTGCTGCCGAATAAACTGCTCCGGTATTCGATGTGGAAAATAACATGTGTCCAGGATCTTTCTGATAAGCGATCAGATCGATGCCGCGATCGAGCGCCAGCCAAATGTTCTGTTCAGAATCGATCGTAATACCAAGTACGGTGTTGTTTTGTAGCCCGTTTTCCGAATTGAGTTTCCATAGGAGCTGTCCGTTTTTATCAAGGAGAGAAATGCCGTCAAGAATAGTTCCGATGAGCAATTCGCCACGGGGAGTCACACTGCCGCGGTTGATCTGATTTTTTCGGAAATAGTCGTTCAGCGGGGTGTCCCATTCCTCCAGCGCACCTTCATTCATTTTGAAAATTCCATGCGAAGCGGTTCCGATCAGGTATTGCTCTTTCCCGTGAGGAAGGATAAAACGGACATTTTTTTCATTTAAAAGCGGGTGCTGAATAAAGGGTTTAGCTGAAAAATTATCAAATTCAAAGATCCCGCCATTAATTTCATTGAAAAGCAGTTTTCCGTTTATTAAGGTGCAGTAGTTGGTAAAGCTATCGAAATTAAATGCTTTGATCGTTTCGTTTTCAAAAACCAGAAGTTGTGTAAACGCATAGAAGAAGACCTTTTCGCCAGAAATAAAGATATCCCAAAATTCGACATTGGGATTAAAGAAAGATTTTGCCTTCTCTTTGAGGGAAGAGTAGTGCAACTGTCCGAATTGGTCACGTGTCCAGTACCCCAGTTCCTGGTAACCACTGGTAAAAATACGGTTGAGGGAATCTACTGCAACTGCCCGGATAATATTTCCGTTTGGAGAAGGGTAGAGTTTCCAGGATGAGCCATCGAACTCCAGTAAACCTACACTGTTGGCAACATAAATATGTCCTCCCCGGTCCTGTGCTACAGACCAGTTTTGACTTGAAGCTTTATACTGCCTTTTGGTAAAGTTTTTTACCTGAGGAATAGTGCTTTTGTCAAAAGCTGTACATGAAACCGGATGGAATAGCAGCCGCCCGATTATCATAAAACAAATGGCAAAAAGTTTCAGTGTTGTTCCCATTTCTTTTTGAGTTGATCTTTTTCGGTTTTTTAGTTTGGTTTTTAGTTCTTTCAAAAATGTTGAATACTGTTTTAAACATTCCATGACTTCACCTGTATGTAAATATAGTTGGGCTTATTATAAAAACCAAGAAAACAGATTTGTTTTTATTTTTATGTCTGTCAGTGACTTATGGATTAATTTTTAATAGTAGTGTATCAAAAGTGAGGTTGATTTTTGTTTCTAAAACAGGGCAAGAAATTAAAGTGTGGTGTCTGATTGTGAAGAGTAGTCAGAAGTGTCATAAATTGAAGTTTCAAAACTAATTAATTCCAGTGTACTATGAAGAGAATCATTTTGTTTTTATGCTTAGTATTTGTTGGATCAGCAATTTTTTCGCAAAACAGGATTCTGGTTACCGGAAAAGTTACAGATACTTCAAATCAGGGTTTGCCGGGGGTTGCGGTGCAGGTAAAAGGTACGTTGCAGGGAGTAACCTCTAATGTTGACGGTGTTTGGACTGTTGAAGCGGAACCCGATGCAATACTTGTTTTTAGCTTCATCGGTTATACCACTGTTGAAGTGCCGATACAAGGCCGTACCACTTTTAATGTTCAGCTCAAAGAACAGGCTTTTGATGTTGAGGAGGTTGTAGTGGTTGGTTATGGTACGCAAAAGGTGAAAGACCTTACTTCGTCGATTACTACGGTAAAGTCGGAGGATCTTGTTAAAACTCCAACCGGGCAGGCTATGCAAGCCTTACAGGGAAAAGTAGCCGGACTGCAGGTGGTGAGTAACGGTTCTCCGGGAAATTCCCCGACGATTCGGGTAAGGGGAATCGGGTCCTATCCGGGGAACAATAATGAAGCACCGTTGTATGTAGTTGACGGGATGTTTTTTGACAACATCGATTTTTTGAATCCAACGGACATCGCATCGATTTCGGTACTGAAAGATGCTTCGGCTGCGGCCATTTATGGTGTCCGGGCTGCTAATGGCGTGGTTTTAATTGAAACCAAATCGGGTGGATATGACCAGAAGTCGGAAATTACATACGATGGCTATTATGGTTACCAAATTGCCCAGAATGTACTGAAGATGGCCAATGCTGAGCAGTTTACCACAATGGCCCTGGAGTCTGGTTCGCTTGCCGATGCCAGTTTTATCCTGAATGCCATGCAACGCTACGGGAGAAGCAGGATAAACCCCAATGTGCCGGATGTAAATACCGATTGGTACAAAGAGATCCTTCGTGAAGCTGCTATTCAAAATCACAGTCTTACCGTTTCCGGTGGAAGCTCTAAAGCCACCTATTCTATCGGAACAAACTATTTTGCCCAGGAGGGGATTCTGGATATGAAGAATGAATATGAAAGGTTTAATCTTCGTTCCAAAGTTGACTTCAAAGCTACAAACTGGTTTACCATCGGCGGGAATATGATTCTGAGCAATGCCGTCAGGTTTGGGGAAGAAGCCGGCGCCTGGAACCAGGCCTACTTTGCTGTTCCAATCCTACCAATCTACGATCAGGAAAATGTAAATGCCTTCCCGATCAGATATGCCAATGCCCAGGATATCGGTTACCGAAGTGGCCAGAACCCTTTTCCCACACTTAATTTCAACAACAATCGATTAAAAATCAAAAAAGTACTGGCCAATTTTTATGTGAAACTTGACTTTGTTCCCGAAAAATTATCCTTCAAATCAACTTACAATCACGCGTATACTACGCTGGATGAGCGAAATGTCAATTTGCCGTTTTTTATCGGCAATAGCTTCCAGCGTGCCGACGCCTCGCTGGTAAAATCAATGTCAATTTTTTCGGATCAGATTTGGGATAATGTGCTGACCTACACCAACCGCTTTCAAAAACACCAGGTGGTAGTTATGGCCGGTACTTCATTCAGGGACGAAGCCTACAACAAGCTGCAGGCAAAGGGATTGAATTTTCCGATCGACATGGAGCAGTCGTGGTATATTAACCAATCTGCAACCAAGCCGGTCGATGGCATTGGTGATGACGGAAGAAGGCAGTACGGGTTTTCCTACTTCGGAAGATTATCCTATAATTATAATGACCGCTACCTGCTGTATGCCACCATGCGTGCCGACGGAAGTTCGAAATATCAGCAAAAATGGGGCTATTTCCCCACAGTAGGTGCAGGCTGGGTGATTTCGGAAGAGGATTTTATGCGTGATCATCAAGTCATCGATTTCCTGAAATTGCGCGCCAGCTGGGGCCAGTTGGGGAACGATAACATCCAGGCCAGTGATGGCACCTCTACAACCAGTGTGGTCACCACCGCTATTGATGGCGTGCTCGTTCCGGGAACCACCACTTCCAGTACCTTTTCATCGCTGAAATGGGAGGTTACCGAAGAGACCAATGTGGGGCTTACCTCAAGATTATTAAAGAATCGCTTGTCGGTTGATGCCGATTATTTTATCCGTGATACCAAGAATGCGGCGATTTATGTAAAGATTCCTTTCATTGGCGGCAGTGTGCTCAAAAATGTCGGAATCATCCGGAACTCGGGATTTGAGCTGGCGCTGAACTGGGCTGACGAATTGGCCAATGGAATCGGATACAATGTCGGAGCCAATATTTCTACACTTAAAAACCAGGTTCGCGATCTTTACGGCCAGCCCTACATTGACGGAGGAAGCGCTGAATTCCGCCAGCGATCCATTGTAGGACAGCCACTGCTTGCATTTTATGGCTACGAAGTGTTGGGAGTTTACCAGAACCAGGCAGAAATTGATGCCGATCCATCGGCGCCGGTTACTGCTGTGCCCGGTGATTTAAAATACAAAGACCAGCAAAAGCAGGGCGAGGAAGGTTACGGCGTCATTAACGACGACGACCGCGTGGTACTGGGCTCCTATTTCCCGACCTTCATGTATGGTTTTAACTTCGGGATCACCTACAAAAATTTTGAGCTTTCGGCCAACATGATGGGGCAGTCCGGAAACAAAATTCTGAATCGCAAACGAGGTGAAATAATCTGGACTGCCGACGGAAACCTCGATGCCGACCTGGCTACCAACCGCTGGCATGGCGAAGGTACCTCCAATAAATATCCTTCTTCGGCCGGGTTAAGAAAAGGATGGAACCAAAAAATGAGCGACTATTTTGTTGAAGATGGCTCTTTCTTCAGGATCCAAAACGTGCAATTGGCATACAATATTAAAGGGAAGCAGCTGTTTGGTACTTCGCTGCCAGAGGCGCGGCTCTCCTTAACCGCCGACCGTCCGCTGACCCTTTTTAAATACAACGGGTTTAATCCGGAAGTGGCCAATGGAATTGATACACAAACCTATCCTGTTCCGGCAGTTTATACTGTTGGGCTGAATATCAAATTTTAATCTTTAAAAGATACGGTTATGAAACGAATAGACCATTCAATAAAGCTCGCATTGATCTTAGTAGCCTTGTTTGCTTTTTCTGCCTGCAACGATCTTTTGAATGAACCGGCTGAAAACAGGGTTTTTACGGAAGAAACCGATTACACGCTCTCGGAAAATATGGATTTGCCCCTGATTGGTATGTATGCCGAATTTTATGGGACCCAATGGGAAAACTTCCCGTTGATTGCTGTCCGTGGCGATGATGTCAATGCCGGAGGCCTGGGCGACCAGCAGGATTTTGCCGAAACCGACAAATACAACTACAACAAAGATTACTGGATGTACAATTCGCTCTGGCAGAATTATTACGCCGATATTTTTGTGGCGCATTCTGCAATGGAGCAGATCGAAAAGTACAAACAATTTGCTACCAATAAAACATTGGCCGATCAATATATTGCCGAGGTGAAAACCCTCCGTGCATGGTATCTTTTCCAGCTGGCACGGGTGTGGGGCGATGTTTTTGTTCCGTCCAGCCCCGATCCTTCCGATCTGTTGGTGGCCGAACCTACTGCAAAGGATGACGTGATGAAGCACATCTCGGCACAAATGGACGAAGCTATCCCGTTGTTGCCCGATCTGCATCCCAACCAACGCAGCGATATTCGCGGCGGTGTTACCAAATATACCGCGCTGGCCATAAAAGCCCTGGCTAATCTTGAGCTGAAAAACTACCAGGTGGTTGCCGATGCCACTTCTCAGATTATCAGTTCCGGGAAATTCAGTCTTGAGCCCGATTTCTACCAGCTTTTCAAACTGAAAGGGAAGCTCAACAAGGAGAACATTCTCGAATTGCAATATTCCGACTTCGGATTGGGGGCCGGCGATAACAAAAGTTACCTCTTTGCCTTCTTCGGCCCGCAGGGATGGACACCCAAAGTTTCCGGTGCCGGCGACGGATGGGGCTTCTGGGAACCAAGTCTGAAATATATCAAATTTATGCTCGACCGGGGTGAAAACGTTCGTCTGGAAACCAGCGTTCTCTTTACCAACCGCGGAATTGCCGAGATCAAAAAGGATTCGAAATATGCGACTCTTCCCGCCTGGATCAGCAATACCACCAGGTCGGGCGACCGGATTAACGATTATGCCCGCGCCCTGTTTGCCAGCGGTAAGCAGTATTTGCCTTCCGATCAGCTTACTCCGGGCCGTACGGATTATGGTACCAATAAAAACTTTACCTGTATCCGCTATGCCGAAATTTTACTGATGTATGCCGAAGCGCTAACCCAGGGAGCTACCGGAACGGCAATGACAGCCGATAACGCTGTTAACCTTGTCCGGACAAGAGCCGGTATGTCTTCGCTCTCGGGAGTAACCAATGCCCAGGTGATGGACGAAAAGTTTGCCGAACTGGCAATGGAATGGGGGACCCGTTTCTACGACATGGTCCGGCTGGGGAAAAATGCCGAGCTGAGTTACGAAGGAAGGAGTTTTACGGATAACAAAAAATTCCTGCCCTATCCGCAAAATCAGGTTGACTTGTTACCTGTCCTGAAACAAAAATGACAGTAAGTGGGATCCTTAAAATGAAAATAATATGAAAAGTTTAAAATATATTTTGGCATTTATCGTAGCCATTGTTTTTGTCCGGTGTAACGAGGGAATCGATCCGATTTCCTATGTGGCTCCGGGGCCCGATGAGGCTGCCCCGGTGGTAAGCATCAAGTATCCGCAGGAAGGAACCAAAATCCAGGTTCCGGAACTGATAACTTCAATCAACATCCAGTTTGAGGTCACCGACGATATTGAATTAAAGTCAATATCTGTGTTGATGGACGGCGTGGAGCTGGCCAGTTATTCTGAGTTTAAAGATTACCGACGGGCTGTTAAAGAGCTGCTCTTTGCGAAGCTTACCAACGGCGAACATGCCCTGACGGTGAAAGCTACCGACCTGGAGGGAAAAATCACGACCAAGGCAGTCAAATTCGAGAAAAAACCGCCCTATGTCCCGGTTTTCCCCGGCGAAGTTTTCTACATGCCTTTTGATGGCGATTACATGGAAAAGGTCAGTTTTCAGACGGCCACCAAAGTGGGAACACCTGGTTTTGCCGGCGTTAGCCTGAAAGGACTGAACTCGTATGCCGGCGCAGCCGACGCCTACCTGACTTTCCCGATGACCGGCCTGAAGAGTTCGGAGTTCAGTGCGGCATTCTGGTACAAATTAAAGGCTACCCCCGATCGGGCCGGAATTATTTCAATTAGCCCGGGCGGTGAAAGCCGGACAAGTGGTTTGCGCTTTTTCAGGGAAGCCAATGGGACTTCGCAACGTTTTAAACTGAATGTGGGCACCGGTACCAGCGATGTATGGAATGACGGCGGGCTGGTCAGTGCTTCCAATACCGACTGGGTTCACCTCGCTTTTACCGTATCGCAAACGGCCTGCGTGATTTATATCAATGGCGCCGTGGTTGCTTCGGTTCCCGTATCCGGGATCAGTTGGACCGGCTGCGACCTGATTTCTATCGCTTCCGGCGCGCCAAATTTTGCCTACTGGAATCACTTGTCGGATCAAAGTTATTACGACGAATTGCGAATCTTCAATAAAGCGCTCACTCCGGAAGAGATCCAGAATATTATTACCTACGATTCTCCGTATGTGCCCAAATACAGCGGCGAAGTTTTCTACATGCCGTTTGAAGGAAACAGCAGAGAGCTGGTTAGTAACCAGTCGGCTACGGTTGTTGGCACTCCCGGTTTTGCCGAAGGGAAAAAAGGGCAGGCTTATGCCGGCGCTACCGGTTCGTATCTGACGTTCCCGATGGCTGGGTTGAAAAGCAATCAGTTTAGCGCTGTCTTCTGGATGAAAATCAATGCCACGCCCGACCGCGCCGGAATTTTGGTGGTCGGTCCGCCGGATGAAGCCAACCCGAATGAACCCAATAACCGGACAAGCGGTTTCCGCTTCTTCCGCGAAAATGCGGCGGGCAAACAGCGATTTAAACTGAATGCCGGTGACGGTACCGCCGATACCTGGTTTGACGGACAGGCAGCAGCCGATGTAGATCCAACCACCGGCGCGTGGGTACACATGGCATTCACCATCTCGGGCTCCGAGTGTGTGGTGTATATCGATGGCGAAGTGGTTAAACAGGGAAGTTTCCCCGGAATCAGCTGGACCGGCTGCGATATCATGTCGATCATGTCAGGCGCACCCCGCTTTACCGGTTGGAGCCACTTGTCTGACCTCAGCCTGATGGATGAGCTGCGGATTTTCAACAAAGCGCTTACTCAGGCCGAGATTAAAACAATTATAAATGCTGAAAAATAACAGCAGAACATGGATTGATCAGGTTTAGTAAGGCCTGGCTGCCCGGGCTTTCCGGGCAGCCTTTCTGAAAAACAGCAAAAAATCTTTCTTCTTTTATTCGATTGGTGATGATGATGCGTTGGAGATATTTCTTGCAGGTTGTGCTGCAAAAGGGGGGCGTGCCGCAGTTATTGCTGCTCCTGCCGATTTTGCTGCTGACCTCAAACTGCCGGAAAGATTGCTGCAAGGAGCCTGAAGAAGAGAAGCCCGTAGCTTTTAATTACCGTTCGTTGACGGTAAATGGAGCTTTTGCAGGTTTCGATTACCGGGGGGTACCAGTGGTTCCCGAGGTTAAAATCATCTTTGGCACTGCAGTGGATCCGGCTTCTGTGGCTACGGCAGTGTCGCTGACCGATAAAAATTCGGCAGTGGTTCCGTTGACTTTTTCTTTTGCCAACAACGACAGTACCCTGGTGATCCAGCCTTCACTGCCGTTGAAGTTTATATCGAAATACTTCCTTACGGTTTCCACTACCCTGAAATCAAAATCGGGCGGTTCGCTTATTTCGCCCGTTTCGGTCAATCTGGCAACGGCCATTGACTCCAGCCATAAACTTCCGGTCATTCCCGACGATTCCCTGCTGACACTTATCCAGAAACGGACCTTCCGGTATTTCTGGGATTTTGGGCATCCTGTTTCGGGAATGGCGCGTGAAAGGAGTACCTCGGGCGATATTGTCACTTCGGGCGGAACCGGTTTTGGCATCATGTCCATCCCGGTTGCCATCGAGCGCAAATTTATTACACGAAACGAAGGGCTGAACAGGTTACAGCTCATGGTCAGTTTTTTGAAAAACCGGGCCGTCAGTTTTCATGGCGCTTTTCCGCACTGGATCAACGGAGCCTCGGGCGCCGTAGTTCCATTTTCAGAAAAAGACAATGGAGCTGATATTGTTGAAACCTCTTTTCTGATGATGGGACTGCTTACTGCCCGTCAGTATTTTAACGGCAGCGATCCTGCCGAAACCAACCTGCGGGACGATATCAATACGCTGTGGCGCAACGTGGAGTGGGACTGGTTCAGGAGAGAGGGAAGTAACAGACTTTACTGGAACTGGAGCCCAAATTACGGATGGGCGGTAAATGTGCCCGTCAGCGGGTGGAATGAGTGTTTGATTACCTATGTGCTGGCAGCCTCTTCGCCAACCCATCCAATTCCGAAAAGTGTTTACGACGAGGGATTTGCCCGGAATGGTGCGATGAAGAACGGCGGCACTTACTTTGGCGTTGTTCTGCCGCTTGGCGAACCTTACGGCGGCCCGCTGTTTTTCGAACACTACTCGTTTTTGGGATTAAATCCCAACGGGCTGGCCGATGCTTATGCCAATTATCAGACCCAGGCCGTTAACCACGCCCGGATCAATCATGAATACTGCAAGGCGAACCCGCGGAACTATTTCGGGTACAGTGACTGGTGCTGGGGGCTTACGGCCAGCGATATCCAGGATGGTTACACGGCCAGTTCCCCGGTCAACGATGTGAGCGTCATTGCGCCAACTGCTGCGGTTTCGTCCATTCCGTTCACGCCCGCCGAGTCGCTCCGGGCAATCCGGTTTTTCTATTATCAGCTTGGCGATAAAATATGGCGCGAATATGGTTTTGTGGATGCTTTCAGTTTACACCAGATCTGGTTTGCCGATTCTTTCCTGGCCATCGACCAGGGACCGCAGATTGGAATGATTGAAAATTACCGGACCCGTTTATTGTGGAAACTGTTTATGTCCTGTCCCGAAGTTCAGGCCGGATTAACCCGGCTGGGGTTTACCTATCAGCCAACCAACTGATTCCGCTCGTTGAGCAATGGTAAGTTTGCCGGCCAAGGCTGGCAGGAAATAGAAATTTTTTAAATGAATATACGATGAATATCAAAGTGTTATTTTTTGCAGTATTACCTTTTTGGGTTGGGAGCTGCTTGTTTTCCTGTACAAACAGTCCGACGAAAAAGAAGGAACAAACAACCGAGGCGATTTCAGATGATTCGCTGCTGACGCTGGTTCAGCACCAAACCTTCCGGTATTTCTGGGAAGGAGCGGAACCAAATTCGGGGATGGCCCGCGAAAGGTTTCATGTCGATGGTGTTTATCCGGAGAACGACCAGCAGGTGGTCACCACCGGCGGATCGGGTTTTGGGTTGATGGCGATCCTGGTCGGAATCGAACGGGGATTTGTCACCTGCGGGGAAGCTGCCGATCGGTTTCTGAAAATTGTTGATTTCCTCGAAAAAGCCGATCGCTTTCATGGAGCCTGGCCACACTGGCTGGATGGCGAAACTGGTAAGGTGAAACCTTTCAGCCCCAAAGATGATGGCGGCGACCTGGTTGAAACCGCTTTTCTGGTACAAGGGCTGCTGGCTGTCAAACAATATTTTTTAAATGGCAACGACCAGGAGCAGGAGCTGGTGCGCCGGATTGACAAACTCTGGCGTGAAGTGGAATGGGACTGGTACCAGAAAGGGGAAAAAGTGCTCTATTGGCATTGGTCGCCCAACTATGACTGGGCCATGAACTTTCCGGTGGAAGGGTATAATGAGTGCCTGGTCATGTATATTTTGGGAGCTGCTTCGCCAACCCATCCCATCACCCCCGATGCCTACCACCAGGGCTGGGCGAGGAGCGGGGCTATCAGGGGAAATCATGAAAAGTACGGATATGTACTTGAACTGAACCACAACGGAGCGTTGGAGGAAGGCGGCCCGCTTTTCTGGTCGCACTACTCATTCCTGGGGCTTGATCCCCGTCACCTGAAGGACGCCTACGCCGATTACTGGAGACACAATGTGGCCCATGTGATGATCGACCGGCAGCATTGCATCGAAAACCCGCAGGGTTACAAAGGTTACGGCGAAAATTGCTGGGGCCTCACCTCGTGTTATACGGTGAAAGGAGCCGTCGACTATTTTGAAGGGAAAACCGATCTTCCGCCGGTAACCGAAAAGTACCCCACCCTGGTTGATTATGCCGGTCATCGTCCGGGATTCGACCTGGGGGTTATTGCGCCTACCGCCGCAATCTCTTCCATCCCTTATGCTCCGAAGGAAGTGATGAAGGTGATCCGGTTTTTTTACGAAGAGCTGGGGGCCGATTTGTGGGGACCTTACGGATTTTATGATGCCTTTAGTATCCATTACAACTGGTTTCCGAAGAAATACCTGGCCATCGACCAGGGACCGGTTGTTGTTATGATTGAAAATTACCGCACCGGCCTGCTGTGGAACCTTTTTATGAAAGACCAGGATGTGCAGCGGGGATTAAATGTACTTGGATTTACGGTAAACCAGTAGGCTGATACGGTTTCTTGTGGACCGCGAGGAGTCCCGTAGGGTTTGGATACCCTGCGGGACTTTTTTTATTGAGACAGACAGGTTGAGTAATTCTGTAACACAACAGAGGGTATCCGTTTGGCGAATACCCTCTGTTTGCGGTAAGTTTTGGAAAATATTTTATTTCCGGTGATCGCGGTAATGGATTCCTTGTTTTTGCAAACGCTGGTAATCCACGATAACCCGTTTTTCGAAATCGGCAAAATCTTTTTTCTCTTTGGGCGTCCAAACCAGTTCAGCCAGGGCCGAAATGCGGGGGAGCAGCATGTATTCGGCCTGTTTGGTCGACGGGATATATTCCGTCCAGAGGTTGGCCTGCGCCCCCAGAATATGTTTCGACTCTTCGGCAGTCAGCACTTCCGGAACCGGTTCGTAGCTATAAACTTTTTCGAGGGGGAGTAATCCGCCAATGGCAAGCGGTTCATTTTTCGTATCGGCGCTTTGGTAATAATCGAAATAGAGGTGCGAGGTGGGAGTCATCACCACATCGTGCCGTTCTTTGGCCGCTTTAATTCCGCCTTCGGTACCACGCCACGACATCACGGTGGCGCCGGGAGCCAGTCCACCTTCCAGGATTTCATCCCAGCCAATCAGCCGCCGTTTCTTTTGGGTGAGGTATTTATCGATACGGGTGATGAAGTAGCTTTGCAGTTCGTGTTCGTCCTGCAGCCCTTGTTCTTTGATCCGTTTCTGGCAGCTGGGGCATTTTTTCCAGGCCTCTTTCGGACATTCGTCTCCGCCAATGTGGATAAATTCCGACGGGAAGAGCTCCAGTACTTCGTCGAGCACATTTTGCAGAAAATCGAAGGTCTCTTCTTTACCGGCACAATAAACGTCACTGTGAACTCCCCAGATCGGCTGAACTTTGTAGGGGCCTTCGGTGCAGCCGAGGTTGGGGTAGGCCGCCAGCGCGGCACTCGAGTGACCCGGCATTTCGATTTCCGGCACAATGGTGATGTAGCGTTCGGCAGCATATTTCACCAGGTCGCGGATCTGCTCCTGGGTGTAAAAGCCGCCGTAGCCGCGTCCGTCAAACTCTTTTGAGCGCCCGGCATGTCCCACGACGGTTTCGTCGCGCCAGTGCGAGATCTCCGTCAGTTTGGGATATTTTTTGATTTCGATGCGCCAGCCCTGGTCTTCGGTGAGGTGCCAGTGGAAAATATTCAGTTTGTAGCTGGCCAGGATGTCAATATACTCCTTCAGGAAACTGATGGGAAAAAAGTGACGGCCGACGTCGAGCATGTTACCCCGCCACGAAAAACGGGGCTGGTCTTCGATCTCAACTGCCGGAATAGTCAGTGGCGCGGAGGACGCATCGGCCGGCAGCAGCTGTTTCAGGGTCTGAATACCATAAAAGATTCCGGCCGGCGCATGGGCTGCAACCGTTATTTTATTGGCGTCCACAGAGAGCTGGTACCCCTCGTTACCCAGGGCCGGCAGTTTGGCTAATTTCAGTACCACCACCTTCCCTTTGCCGCTGTTTTTCAGCTGAAAGCCGTAGTTTTTCTGAAGAAAATCATTGAAGAATCCGGCAATACGCGCCAAATCCTGGTGTTTGCCTTCGGTTTGTAACAGGCAACCTTCGTCAAGTGTAAATTGGCCCGCCTTAATTTGTAACTTTGCAGGCTGTGGAATAATGGCCACCTGTTGTGAAAAAGCTTTTCCGAATGGGAAAAACAGCATCATCAGAAGCAGAATTTTAATTTTCATCGTTATTTATTTTGATTGTTTTTTATCGGTCTGCTAAAATAACGATAAAAAGGTGGCCCATTGATGAATAGAAATGTTTTAAAATGTACGGGATTACAGTTGCTGAAAATTTAAAAAGTAGGGTTCCTGCCGTCCGGTTATTTTGTATCGAATGCGAGGTGGAGTACCTTCCGAAAGTTGATAAACTGTGGGAAGCGATGGAGCAGAAGGCTGCCGGGCTTGCCTCGACGCTGAAGACCGAGGAGATCAGCAGTTTGCCGGCCATCCGGGCGTCGCGAAATGCGTACAAGGCGTGCGGTAAAGATCCGGCGCGTTACCGTTTGTCGGCCGAAGCGTTGCTGCGCCGCGTGGTCAAAGGGGCCGGATTGTACCAGATCTGCAATGTGGTCGATTTGCTGAACCTGGTTTCGGTCATCACCGGCTTCTCCATCGGCGGGTATGATGCTGAAAAAATTTGTGGCCCGGTTGAGTTTGGTATTGGCGAGGCCGGCGAACCGTACCAGGGCATCGGACGGGGCGAGCTGAACATCGAGGGGCTTCCGGTATTTCGCGACGAAAAAGGGGCTTTCGGAACGCCCACCAGCGATTCGGAGCGAACCTGCGTGGATGAAAATATCCGCCGTTTTTTGATGATCATTATCGATTTTGGCGGTTCGGCGGCGCTGGAAGAAGCCGGACAAATGGCCTGCGACCTGCTCCGGCAATATGCCGCAGCCCAAAGTATTGAAATTAAAATTGTTGAATAAGATATGATGAAGAGCATTTGCAAATTACTGATCAAACTGCTGGGATGGAAAGTTGTGAATGGCGTGATGCCCGACAAAAAAGCCATCATCATTGGCGTTCCGCACACCAGTGGCTGGGATTTTATCATCTCCTGGATTTATTACACCTCGGTGGGAGGAGTGGCCAGTACGGTTGTCAAAAAGGAGTTTTTTTTCTGGCCGGTGGGGTTTTTTCTTAGGAAAATGGGTGCCATCCCGGTTGATCGCTCGCGCGGGGCTTCGCTGGTCAAACAGATCATCGACGAATTTGAAAAACGGGAAACCCTTCACCTGGCCATCACCCCGGAAGGAACCCGCAAACTGACCACCCGATGGAAAGCCGGATTTCATGCCATTGCCAAGGCTACCGGCGCCAAGGTTTATCTCGGATTTTTCGACTGGGGCCGAAAGGAGATTGGCTGGGTGGACCAGTTTGAGATTACCGACGACGCCCAGGCCGACATCCGCCGGATGAAGGCTTACTACCGCGAAAGAGGGATCGTGGGAAAACATCCCGAACTTTTTACTACCGAGGATTAGCTCGTTTGCAGACGGGCTGATTTTTATTTTTTCAGAATAGTCCAACAACTGAATATTTCAGCATGACCGATTTGCGCATTTCGATGGTACAGGCGCAGCCCGAATGGGAAAACCCTGCGCGCAGCCTCGGCAAATTTCAGCGGCTGCTTTCCGATCTCGGCGACACCGACCTGATCATACTGCCCGAGATGTTTACCACCGGCTTTTCGATGAATGTGGCTGCACTGGCCGAAAAGAGCGACGGACCCACCGTGCAGTGGATGACCCGGCTGGCGGCTGACAAACAGGCGGCTGTCGTCGGAAGTGTGATCATCGAAGAAGAGGGGCGCTTTTTTAATCGGTTGATATGGGCTACTCCCGATGGCGCGTTGCAGGGGTATGACAAACGCCACCTGTTTTCGATGGGAGAGGAGCACCGTTTTTTTACCCCCGGAAACCGGCGGTTGGTGGTGAACTGGAAGGGGTGGCGCATTGCTGGATTTGTCTGTTATGACCTCCGTTTTCCGGTGTGGTGCCGCAACCGGAACGATTACGACCTGCTTGTTTTTTCGGCCAACTGGCCTCAGGCGCGGCATCTGGTGTGGAAAAACCTGCTGGTAGCCCGTGCCATCGAGAACCAGGCCTTCTGCGCAGGGGTGAACTGTTCCGGACAAGATGGTCTGGGACTGACGTATGCCGGCGATTCGGCATTCGTTACGCCAAAAGGTGAGGCTGTTTTTGTTGGCAGTGGTGAAAAGGTGGTCACTTTTTCGGCCAGCCTGGAAGAACTTCAAGCTTTCCGGCAGAAGTTTCCGGCATTGAACGACCGGGATGAATTTGAGGTTTTTGTGTGAAAGGGAGTGGTAAACTCATCCGGCAACCCGGTCGGCCGCCGGATGAGTAGTATGGATACAGCTGTTAAGCGTTTATTGGTGCGGGCGCAGTTTTCTGACTGTTTCGCCGGTTCTCCACATTTCTGATTCGCGGAGCTCTTTCAGTTCCAGTTCCAGTTTTTCACGGTAATCGGGTTTGCTGTTCGAATCGATGGAGCGCTGGGCTTCATTGCCGGCAGCCACTTCTTTGTACAACTCTTCGAAAACCGGTTTGCTGGCATCACGGAATTTTTTCCACCAGTCGAGGGCGCCGCGCTGTGCCGTGGTCGAGCAGTTGGCATACATCCAGTCCATGCCGTTTTCGGCCACCAGCGGCATCAGGCTTTGGGTGAGCTCTTCCACCGTTTCGTTGAAAGCTTCGGAAGGAGAGTGGCCGTTGCTGCGCAGCACTTCATACTGGGCGGCAAAAATTCCCTGGATAGCGCCCATCAAAGTACCCCGTTCGCCAGTCAGGTCGGAGTAAACTTCGCGTTTGAAGTCGGTTTCGAAGAGGTATCCCGATCCGATGCCGATTCCCAGGGCAACTACACGTTCCCAGGCGCGGCCGGTGGCATCCTGGAAGATGGCGTAGCTGGAGTTCAGTCCCCGTCCTTCCAGGAACATCCTGCGCAGGCTGGTTCCCGATCCTTTGGGGGCAACCAGGATGACATCTACGTCGGCCGGCGGAATGATGCCGGTCCGTTCTTTATAGGTGATTCCGAAACCGTGCGAGAAATAGAGCGCTTTTCCTGTGGTCAGGAATTTTTTCACCGTAGGCCAGAGGGTAATCTGACCGGCGTCGGAGAGCAGGTACTGGATCACTGTTCCGCGCTGGCAAGCTTCTTCAATTTCAAAAAGTGTTTCTCCGGGGACCCAGCCGTCGGCCACCGCTTTGTCCCAGGTTTTTGAATTTTTGCGCTGTCCGATGATCACCTTAAACCCGTTGTCGCGCAGGTTTAAGGCCTGGCCGGGGCCCTGAACCCCGTACCCGATGATTGCAATAACTTCGTCTTTCAGGATCTCCTGTGCTTTTGCCAACGGAAATTCCTCCCGTGTTACCACGTTCTCCTCTACACCGCCAAAATTAATTTTAGCCATAATTCAAATTTTTAATAATTCTGTTACGTATTCTGTTGTTTCAAAAATAATCAGATTAATCCATGCTTTCCAGAAAAGCGTCGCGTTCTCTCAGAAATTCGGAGAGGCGTTCGATGGGGTCGCGGGTGAGGGCTACCCGGCCCGAACGGGTGAACTGCATCACTTTGAACTGGTTGAGCTCTTCAAACAGCGCCTTGGTCTCCTCTTTGTAGCCGGTTTTTTCGATCATGGTATATTCCCGGGTGATTTCGAGGATGCGGGCGCCGGCCCGGCGTACGATCTGTTCGACCTGGTCGCTGTCGTACAAAGCTTCGGTAGGCACTTTGTAAAGGGCAATTTCCTGGAAGACCATCTCTTCGTTGGTGTGGTAAAACGCCCTGATCACGTCGATCAGCTTTTCGATCTGAGCCACCACTTTTTTGACCGTATCTTCGGTGGTGGTAACCACCACGATAAATTTGTAAACACCTTCAATGGCCGATTCGGAAACGATCAGGCTGTCGATGTTGATTTTTCTCCGGGTAAAAACGATGGTTATCCGGTTCAGTAACCCAATGTGGTTTTCTGAGAAGATGGTGATGTTATACTCGCGTTTCATGATATTTGTGTTTAAACTGCTCCTGATTTTAATTTCTAAAAATTACGGTTCGAGCATAATTTCAGAGACCGATGCTCCGGCGGGAACCATGGGGAAAACGTTGTCCTCTTTTTCGACCACAACTTCCAGCAGGTAAGGGCCGGGATATTCGGCCATTTCGCGGATAGCCGCCTGAAGGTTTTCGCGTTGGTCGACTTTCTGCCCCGGAATTCCAAACCCTTTTCCGATCATGATAAAGTCGGGGTTTTGCAGTTCGGTGAAGGAGTAGCGTTTTTCGAAGAACAATTGTTGCCACTGGCGCACCATTCCGAGGAAGTTGTTGTTGAGCAGCACAATTTTTATGGGTAGTTTATTTTGGGCGATGGTGCCCAGCTCCTGGATAGTCATCTGGAAGCCGCCGTCGCCGATCATGGCCACAACGGTGCGGTCGGGAGCGGCAATCTGCGCCCCGATACTGGCCGGAAGGGCGTATCCCATCGTTCCCAGGCCACCCGACGTAACGTTGCTTTTCGAGCGTTTGAATTTGAAATAGCGCGAAGCAATCATTTGCTGCTGGCCCACGTCGGTAACCAGGATCGCATCGTGGCCGGTCGCCTCAGAAACCATCCGGACCACTTCGCCCATTGTCAATCCGGGTTTTTCCGGATGCAGGTCTTTTTCGATCACTTTTTCATATTCAACTTGGTCGGCCTGGCGGAATTCGTTGACCCACTCGGTGTGCGAGTTGGCCTTCACATTCTGGGTGAGCATTTTCAACGCTTTTTTGGCGTCGCCAATAACCGGAACCGTAGTTTTGATGATCTTGTTAATCTCTGCCGGATCGATTTCGATGTGAATGATCCTGGCTTTTTTGGCGTAGGTGGAGACTTTGCCGGTTACCCGGTCGTCGAAGCGCATCCCCACCGCGATGATGAGATCGGCCTCGTTGGTTTTGATGTTGGGGCCGTAGTTGCCATGCATTCCCAGCATCCCCACATTCAGCGGATGATCGGAGGGAAGGGCCGACAGGCCCAGCAGGGTCCAGGCGGCCGGAATGCCCGTTTTTTCCACAAAGGCTTTCAGTTCATCTTCGGCATTTGCGATGATCACGCCGTGTCCAAACAGCAACAGCGGTTTTTTTGCTTCATCAATCAGTTCGGCAGCCGCTTTTACCTGGAAGGGATCGACCGGTATTTCGGGAATGTAGCTTCTGACTTTCGTGCACTTTTTGTACTCGAATTCCAGTTCGCCGAATTGGGCGTCTTTGGTAATGTCGATCAAAACCGGTCCGGGACGGCCGGTTTGGGCAATGTAAAAGGCCTGGGCAATCACTCCCGGAATTTCATCGGGCGAGGTGATCTGGTAGTTCCACTTGGTCACCGGCATGGAGATGCCCACCACGTCTGATTCCTGGAAGGCGTCGGTTCCCAGCAGCGGCGACGAAACCTGGCCGGTGATACACACCATGGGGACCGAGTCGATCATCGCATCGGCAATACCGGTGATCAGGTTGGTTGCTCCCGGCCCCGAGGTGGCAATACAGACGCCCGCACGGCCGGTGACGCGGGCATAGCCTTCGGCAGCGTGGGCAGCGCCCTGTTCGTGCCGGGTTAATATGTGGGTGATCTTTTTGTCGTAGTCGTACAATGCGTCGTACACCGGCATAATTGCTCCGCCGGGGTATCCGAAAATGGTATCTACGCCTTCTTCCAGAAGCGATAAAATAACCGCTTCAGATCCGGTAACTTTAACTTTAGCCATGTTTTTCAGATTTTATGAACTACTTGTTTTTATGTTGTTTTTACTCAGTCGATCAGTCTGACAGCCCCTTTGTCGGCCGATGAAACCAGGCTCGCATAAGCCCGCAGTGCTTTTGAAACCTCCCGTTTGCGTGGGGCTGGTTTGAAGGCCTCGGCTCCCTTGGCCTCTTCGGCTGTGCGTCTTGCCACCATCTCTTCTTCGGAAATCATCAGGTTGATTTGCCGTTTGACGATGTCAATCTCGATGGAATCTCCGTCGCAGACCAGTCCGATTGCTCCGCCGGCAGCAGCTTCGGGCGATACGTGCCCGATCGACAGCCCCGAGGTACCCCCCGAGAATCGTCCGTCGGTGATCAGCGCGCACTGTTTGTCGAGTTTCATCGATTTCAGGTACGAAGTGGGATAGAGCATCTCCTGCATGCCGGGGCCGCCTTTGGGCCCTTCGTACCGGATAACCACCACGTCGCCCGCCTGAACACGGTCACCCAGAATTCCGTTGCAGGCAGCTTCCTGCGAATCGAAAACCCTGGCTGTTCCTGAAAAACGGAAGATCGACGAATCAACGCCGGCTGTTTTGACAATACACCCGTTGGGGGCAATGTTCCCGTAGAGAACAGCTAACCCGCCGTCCTGGTTGTAGGCATTTGCAATATTCCGGATACACCCTTGCTGACGGTCGAGGTCGAGGGCGGGATAGTAGTTTTCCTGCGAGCCCATTACCAGGTTTCGTCCGCCGCCGGGAGCTGACCGGTAGCGGCGGAAAGCATCTTCGGAGGCCGTTTCCCGGGCGACATCGTATTGGGCAATGGCCTGCGCCATTGTTTTTCCGTCAATGCGGGGGACCGAGGTGTCGAGCAGGCCGCCTTTTTCCAGTTCGCCGAGAATAGCGAGGATCCCGCCGGCGCGGTTTACATCCTGGATATGGTAGTGAGAGTTGGGCGAAACTTTACAAAGATTGGGCGTTTGGCGCGACAGCCGGTCGATGTCTTTCATTGAAAAATCGACGCCGGCTTCCCAGGCAATGGCCAGTAAGTGTAGAACGGTGTTGGTAGATCCGCCCATGGCAATGTCGAGTTTCATGGCGTTGTAAAAAGACGCTTTTGTGGCAATATTTCTGGGGAGAACCGATTCGTCGCCGTCGCGGTAGTAAGCCCAGGTTGCCTCTACAATACGGTGGGCTGCTTCTTCAAAAAGTTTTTTGCGGTTGGCATGTGTGGCCACAATGGTACCGTTTCCGGGCAGTGCCAGGCCAATGGCTTCAGCCAGGCAGTTCATGGAGTTGGCTGTAAACATCCCGCTGCATGAGCCGCAGGTTGGACATGCTTTTTGTTCGATTACCGACAGCTCTTCTTCAGAAACCTCCTGGTCGGCAGCCATCACCATCGCATCGACCAGGTCGTAGTGCTTCCCGGCCACTTCGCCGGCTTCCATCGGGCCTCCCGATACAAAGATGGCCGGTATGTTGAGTCGCATGGCTGCCATGAGCATTCCGGGGGTAATTTTGTCACAATTCGAGATGCAGACCATTGCATCGGCGCGGTGGGCGTTGCACATGTATTCCACACTGTCGGCAATAACATCGCGCGAGGGGAGGGAGTAAAGCATCCCGTCGTGGCCCATCGCTATGCCGTCGTCGATGGCGATGGTGTTGAACTCGGCGGCAAAACAGCCCTGCTGTTCGATAATGGATTTGATGTACTGGCCGATGTGGTGGAGGTGAACATGCCCGGGGACGAACTGGGTGAATGAGTTGACAATAGCGATGACCGGTTTGCCAAAGTGCTCTTCCTTCATCCCGTTGGCCCGCCACAGGCTGCGTGCCCCGGCCATTCTGCGGCCTTGCGTTGTGGTGTCGCTTCGCAATACTTTTTTCATGTGCCCTCTTTATTTTATTTAAATAAAAAAGCCTTCCCCGATTTCTGAGAAAGGCCCGTATATTTTTTTGATTCTACACAATAAGACAGCCTCCCTCAGCCTCCGCTAAGAATGACCACCACAATTAGAATGTATGTAAAAAACAAATTCATCATTTTGATATTGAGCTGTTTATTGTCTACGGTGTGACCTGCTTGTTGGGTATTAAGTCAACCCCGGAGATGTCAAAAAACGTGTTGTACGGCAGCAAATGTAAAAATTAATTTTAAAATCAAAAATGAAATGAAAGCTAAAACTGAGTTTAAGTGAAAAAAATTAACTAAGGATGTGTTTTTTGTTAGAGTTTAAATATGGATGTTTTTTGTTTTATCTGTTTTGTTGTTGATAATGAATTTATTAAGCATGAATGGTTTTAGCAGGAGATTCATTGGCAAGAATGGAATAAAAAAACGAAGTGTTCATTAATTGTTACCGATCATCGCCAGAAAATCCTCTTCGGAAAGCAGGGGGATATTGAGCTGCCGGGCTTTTTCCAGTTTGCTGGGCCCCATGTTCTCCCCAGCCAGGATGTAATTGGTTTTTTTGGAAATGGAGCCGACATTTTTTCCGCCATGCAGTTCGATCAGCTGCTTTAGTTCGTCGCGCGAATAGCGGTTAAAAGTTCCGGAGATGACAATGGAGATACCTTCCAGTACATTGCTGCGCAGGGAGTTATCCTGGCTGTCGGATTCGAACTGAAGCCCTTTGCTACGCAGCCGTTCGATCAGTTCAAGGTGGCGGGGATTCGAAAAATAATCGAGGATACTCTCGGCAATCCGGTCGCCAACCTCGTTAATGGTGGTGAGCTCCTCTTTGGAGAGTGATTTGAGCCGGTCGATACTGCCGGTGGCCGATGCCAGGGTTTTGGCAACGGTTTCACCTACGTAACGGATTCCGAGGGCGAAAAGCACCCGGCTGAAAGGAACCGTCTGCGATGTTTCGAGGCTTTCCAGGATGCGGGCAGCCGATTTTTCGCCCATCCGCTCAAGCGGCACCAGCTGTTCGGCTTTCAGGTCGTAGAGGTCAGCAACATTGTTTACCAGGCCTTTGCTGAACAAAAGCTCTACGGTTTCACTGCCCAGTCCCTCTATGTTCATGGCTTTCCGGCTGATAAAATGCTCGATCTTACCTTTGATTTGCGGGGGACAGCCTGTATCGTTGGGGCAGTAGTGGGCCGCTTCGCCTTCGGTCCGAACCAGCGGAGTGCCGCATTCGGGACAGGTGGTGATGAATTGTACCGGTTGTGCCATCGGATGGCGTTTGGAAACATCGGTCCCGGTAATTTTGGGGATGATTTCTCCACCTTTTTCCACAAAAACAGTATCGCCCAGGTGCAGGTCGAGGCTGCGGATGATATCGGCATTGTGCAGCGAGGCGCGTTTGACGCGGGTTCCGGCCAGTTGTACCGGCTCCAGGTTGGCAACCGGGGTGACCGCGCCGGTTCGGCCCACCTGGTAATCGACCGACAGCAGGGTGGTGGTAGCCTCTTCTGCTTTAAATTTGTAGGCCAGCGCCCATTTGGGCGATTTGGCGGTAAAACCCAGCAGTTCCTGCTGTTTCAGCGAGTTTATTTTAATGACGATTCCGTCGGTGGCAACCGGCAGTTGGAAGCGGGCGGTTTCCCACCGGGCGATAAAGGCCAGCACCTCGTCAACCGATTGGCACAGGGCGATGTGTTCTGAAACTTTAAATCCCCACTCCCGGGCTTTTTTCAGGTTTTCGTAGTGAGTGGCGCCCGGAAGGTTTTCTCCCAGTAAAAAATAGAGGTAGGCATCGAGTTTGCGGGAGGCAACCATGGCGGAGTTTTGCATTTTCAGCGTGCCCGAAGTTGCGTTGCGCGGGTTGGCAAACAGCGGCTCCCCGGCCTCTTCGCGTTGCAGGTTCAGCTCTTCGAAAACAGGGAAGGGCATCACAATTTCGCCCCGGATTTCAAATTGGGGCGGGTAGTCGTTGCCCCGCAACATCAGCGGAATCGAGGCGATGGTGCGTACGTTGGCCGTTACATCGTCGCCGCGTTCGCCGTCGCCGCGGGTGACCGCCCTGACCAGGCTGCCCTTTTCGTAGGTGAGCGAAATGGAGGCTCCGTCGAATTTTAATTCACAAACATATTCGAAGCCGGTTTCCAGTTCGCGGCGCACCCGCTGGTCGAAATCGCGCAGCTCGCCCTCCGAATAGGCGTTGGTCAGCGACAGCATGGGGTAGCGGTGCGCCACCTGTTCAAACTCCAGGTTGCGGTCGCTCCCTACCCGCTGGGTTGGCGAGTTGGGATCGAAAAATTCAGGATGCTGTTGCTCCAACTGCTCCAGCTCCCGCATTTTCATATCGAATTCGAAATCGGAGATAGAAGGTTCCGAGAGCACATAATAGCGGTAGTTGTGCTCGTTAAGTTCTTTCCGGAGCCTTTTAATCCGGTTGCTAATTTCAATATTCATAATGAGATCGTTAAGGAAGGGTGTCGTAATAGGCCAGGATGGCAGCCAGTTCGTCCACCTTCTCGAGTTTTAATCCGTTTTTACTGATAAAGTGGCTGATTTCGTTGCTCTTATCGGACAAGGCACTTAGCACCGAACGTTTGTTTAAGGCGATTTTTTCCGTGGTGCCGTCTGGTTTGACCAAAAAAAGCTGGTTGACCCACACAAATTCATCATAACGGCGATCGGGACTGTAGGCCCGCTGATAATCGGCGCGTTTCAGCTCCTTCCGTAAGTGTTGGTAAAGCCTTGTTTTTCCGTTGTAGACCACTTGCAGAAAGAGCGGTTCCTTTTTTCGGGAGAGGTTGTCTTTTACAAAAAACCACGCCTTGTCAGGAGCTGTTTCATCGGAGATAAGAAAAGAGCGGATAAACTCAGACCTGAAAGCCTGGGTTTTTCCCTCCTGATCGCGGAAAAGTATTTGGTTGTTCTGGCAGTCGAAATTCAGATCGACTTTGTAGGCTTTTTCGTCGCCCTCCAGAATTATCGCTCCTTTTTTCCAGTCGTCAAACAGTAGCGGAGAACCTTTTACCCCTTCATAACGGTTGTCGAAGGTTTGAATGGTGCTCACGCCAACCGAACCAAAACGGTCGAGGGAGGCCCTGTTGATATTCCAGTAAGTCGGGCTGCTGACCGATTGGGCTTCAGAAGTGTTGATCAGTTGCTGTTTCAGAGAGTCCAGTTTCTCTTTTACTTCCTGGGCTTCAGCCGCCCAAAAGCTTGACAGCAGGAGAATTAATGCGATTTTTTTCATGGTTTTTGGTTTTGAAAACTTACTGCAAGTTAGCCGATTCTTGTTTTTTTACAAATACGTCCCAGCTGCTTTTGAATAGAAATCAGGTGAAATAACGGCCGGAATTTCAGGCTATTTCTCTCTCCGGATGCGTTTTGACAATTGAGAAAAAAGGAGCAGCCACAAGTCATGACACAATCAGTTTTGCAAAGAAATACCAGGTCATCATCCCCGAAGCGATGAGCTTGAGCAGGGTGGCCAATAAAAAGCCGGCAAAAGATCCAAATCCCGATTTCAGGGCGTCGGCGGCCTGTTTGCCCAGTGTGAGCTCGCCGATTACGGCGCCGACAAACGGACCGATGATGATTCCGAAAGGAGGAAAAAAGAACAGGCCTGCAACCAGCCCGATCACACTTCCCCATATTCCGCGTCGGCTGCCGCCAAATTTTTTGGTGCCCCACGCCGGAATGATATAATCCAGCAGGTATACAACCGTGGTGATTACCGCCCAGGTGATCAGAAAGCGAGTGGTGAACTGGTATGCCGAAGTAACGTGCAGCAGCAACAGGGCTGCGTAATTCAGCGGCGGCCCGGGCAGTACCGGTAAAACGCAGCCGGCAATACCGGCCACCAGCAACACGATCCCGAGAGCGATCAGAAAATAGTCCATCTTGTCAAAACAGAAAAGGTAAATATTGTAAATAAACGTTGTGTTTTATGCCGATGCCGGAGTTTTGGCGATTTTTTTCCGCCGGGTCAGCAAGATCATGGCGGCTACGGAGAGTAGCGTCAACCCGGTAGCGAGGTACAAAAATTCCGGTTTCGACATTTGCATTGCTGCCGTGGATTCAAATTTTTGCGAAAGGGTGATGGAGAGCAGCACCCATCCGTTGTTGAGTGCATGTCCCAGGATGCAAAGAGCGATGTTGCGGGTGCGGATCATCAGCCAGCCTAGCAGGATTCCCAATACAAAAGTGGCCGGAAACTGCCACGGGTTGAGATGGAACAGGGCAAACAGCAAACCCGACATCAAAATGGCCGTAACCTTCGAATAGTTTCGCATGAGTCCGTGCATGATAACTCCCCTGAAGATCAGTTCTTCCACGATTGGCGCAACAAGGACGACCTTGAAAAAAGCTCCCCACAGGCCAAAGTCACTTTCAAAAATATTGTTGAAAAGTTCCCAGAACCAGGCCGGTGGCGGAAGGACTTTTTCAACCCCGGTATTAACCTCGCCAATCAGCACGTGTGCCCCGACAAAAAAGAGCGCCAGCGGCAGGATGGTCAGCAGGTTGAATGGTTTCAGCGGGAAAACTTCCTTCAGCCGGCTGCCGGTTTTTCGAAATCCGTAATAAAGAATAAAAACCGTGGAACCAACTCCCAGGATTATCTTTTTCGCCGGATGGTAGAGGTAGTCGCTCCCCTTGTAATAATCGATCAGGGCCAGCGGAAAATCTACCAGCGTCTGAATAAATATATACAGGATTATCAGGTGAATAGACTGTAAAATGGTCGGATAGTATCTGTTTCTGAATTCCTCCATACGCTTCTTTAACGCCTTTTATCGTTCTAAAGATATAACAATTTCGTCTCAGCCAACGGTTCCACCTGCTGCGGAAAGAGGTGCCGCCTGAACTTTGTCCCTCCTGGCCGCTTTGGGTTGGTCACGGTTTATTCGTCGGGCTCGGTGTGCACATGCACCACGCAGCGTTCCACAATGCGGCAGATCTCTTTTTCGGCGCGGTGCGAAATTTCGTGCGCTTCCTGTATCGAGAGGCTGGGTTTGACGTGGATGTTAACCTCTACAAACGTGTCGGCGCCCGAGGTGCGGATGCGGATGTCGTGGAAATGGGTGATCTCTTCGATCTGCTGCAGGGCGGTTTCGATTTTCGAGAACGTTTGCGCCGGCGCTTTGTCAAGCAGCACGTCCATCGCACGTTTTCCAAGCCTGAAGGAGACCAGCAGCACAATCCCGGCAACCATCAGGGCGGCAACCGAGTCGGCGAAAAAGAGGCCGAACTGGGCACAGATCAGTCCCAGCAAAACCACCGCCGAACTCCAGATGTCGGTCGAAAAGTGGAGGGCGTCGGCTTCGAGCGCCTGGCTGTTGTGTTTGCGGGCCACTTTATAAAGGGCACGCGACCGCGAAATGTCGATGAGGATCGAACTGACCACCACGATGTAGCTCCACACCGTTACCTCGATGTGGGTTTCGCCGGTCAGCAGCCGGTTGGTTGCTTCATAAATGATCCAGCCGCAGGTGATCAGCAGCAGGAAAGTTTCGATAAGGGCCGAAAAGTTTTCGATTTTGCCGTGCCCGAAATGGTGTTCCCGGTCGGCGGGTTTATCGGATACACTGACTGAAAAATAGGTGATCGCCGCGGCTACCAGGTCAAGGCCTGAATGAAGAGCTTCGGAAAGGATCCCCAAACTGCCGGTTAACAGTCCGACGACCAACTTAAAGCCGGTGAGAAACACCGCCGCAACGACGGATGCAAATGCAACTTTTTTCTTCTCTTTTTTCATCACTTCTTTTTTAGGTTCATTGAAAGCAGGTGGGGGCGGAGAAAGTGATGAACGGTTGGGGAGGCTGCCAAACCGACGCAGTAAATACCAGGTATGTCGCGTTTACAGGTTGTACGAGAAGGATTTTTTCAGAATCAGGAAGGATCAAGTTGAAAAGGTCCGGCTGAAGGATTTTATCCAGCGAATGAAAATGCGCGGGGCCTTCCACCTGGCCGGCGCCAGCGTTGTCCGGATGGTGATGCGCCACCCAGGACAGGTGAAAGTGTCCTCCGTCGGTCCAGCCCGAAACCAAGTCCGGCAAAAAAAGCAGCACCACGAAGACGACTGATATGGCTTTGATCCATCTCATAACAACGGTCAAAAATAGAAGGAAAAAGGGAACTGGAAAAAGCCAGCCGGGAAAATATCGGGAAGCTGTTCTGCTTTATTTCCCTTTTCTCCACCTGCGGCTTTCCGGCTTGATCGGGAAAATTCCCTGGTTGACAAATTTGATCTCCTCAATGGAGTAAAAAGCTTTCGGATTGTGGCTGCGGATGATCTCTTCCACTTTGCCCAGTTCGGTGCGTTTGATAATGCTGTGGATAATACTCACATTTTCACTTCCGCCCATGGCGTCGTGGTGGGTAATACCGTATCCGGCCTCCCTGAGGGCGGAGATCAGGCGGGTCGCCTCTTTGCGGGTGATGATCTGGATTTTGACAATTCCCATGGCCAGCTTCTCTTCCAGCAAAAGCCCAACCAGGTTACCGGTGGCGAAACCGCCGGCATATCCGATGTAACAGAGCCAGTTGTCGAGGTTCTGCATCACCTTGCTCATGGTGATGATCCAGATGAGTACTTCAAAAAAGCCCAACAAGGGCGCCAGTAACTTGTGGCCTTTGGCAACCATCACGATTCGCATGGTGCCGATGGTTACGTCGCAGATGCGGGCCAAAAAAATCAGAAACGGCAGGATAAAATAGGTAAACAGGCCGCTGTCGTAAAAACTATATAACAGTGTCATTTAAAATCGTTTTGGGTTAAAAATACAAAAAAGCCAATACAAACGGAAGATCCGTCTCTTCCGCGTGGACCAGACTACTTTATTTTAGAATTCGGAAGTGAAATGGAATTTGATTTCTTTAAATTCCTCCTGTGCCATTTGCAGGATAAAGGGCGAATCGGCCATAAAAACATCGCGTCCGCGTTTGTCGGTCGCCATTTTCTGGTGTTTTCGTTTTTTGAAATCAGACAGAATCTTCGGATCCGGACATTCAATCCAGCAGGCTTTGTACATATTTAAGGTATCGAACCGGCATTTGGCGCCATATTCATGTTCGAGGCGGTACTGGATCACTTCGAACTGGAGCTGTCCGACTGTGCCGATGATTTTCCGGCCGTTAAACTGGCTGGTGAAAAGCTGGGCCACACCTTCATCCATCAGGTGGTCGATTCCTTTGGCCAGCTGTTTCGATTTCATCGGGTCGGCATTTTCAATGTAGCGGAACAGTTCGGGCGAAAAGCTGGGCAACCCTTTAAAGTGGATGATTTCGCCATCGGTTACCGTATCGCCGATGATGAAATTGCCGGTGTCGGGCACTCCGATGATGTCGCCGGGGAAAGCCTCTTCGATGACCTCTTTCTGCGAAGCCATAAAGGCCGTGGGGCTCGAGATCCGCAAGGTTTTTCCGAGGCGAATGTGGTTGTACACCTTGTTTCGTTCGAAATGGCCCGAGCAGACCTTCAGAAAAGCGATTCGGCTGCGGTGGTTCGGGTCGATGTTGGCATGGATTTTAAAGACAAAGCCGGAGAAGGAGCTCTCTTCGGGACGCACTTCGCGCTCTTCGGTAAAGCTGGGGCGTGGCCACGGGGCAATTCGCACAAATGTGTCGAGCAGCTCCTGCACGCCGAAGTTGTAGAGGGCGCTTCCGAAAAATACGGGAGCCAGGTTGCCGGCCAGGTAGTCCTGGTGGTTAAATTCGGGGTAAACACCTTCCACCAGGTCTAACTCCTCGCGCAACAGCTGGGCGTCGCTGCCGATGTAGCGGTCGAGTTCCGGATTATCCAGCGCTGCGAATTTGATTCCCGGCTGGATCTCCTGGATGCTGGGGTCAAAGAGCAGGAGGCTGCGGTCGAACAGGTTGTAAACGCCCTTAAAATCGGGGCCGCTGTTGATGGGCCAGCTGAGCGGACGAACCTTAATTTTGAGCTGCTCTTCGATTTCGTCGAGCAGGGTAAACGAGTCGCGGGCCGGGCGGTCCATCTTATTAATAAAGACAATGACCGGTGTTTTGCGCATCCGGCACACATTCATCAGCTTTTCCGTCTGCAGCTCCACCCCTTTGGCTGCGTCAATCACAATAATTACACTGTCGACGGCGGTGAGGGTGCGGAAGGTATCTTCCTGGAAATCCTGGTGTCCCGGGGTGTCGAGGATGTTGACTTTATAACCGTTGTATTCAAATCCCATTACCGATGTGGCCACTGAAATTCCGCGCTGGCGTTCGATCTCCATAAAGTCGGAGGTGGCGGCCTTTTTGATCTTGTTGCTTTTTACTGCTCCGGCTACCCGGATGGCGCCGCCAAAGAGCAGCAGTTTCTCTGTGAGCGTGGTTTTTCCGGCGTCGGGATGGCTCACAATCCCGAAGGTGCGCCTGCGTTTAATCTCCTCGATAAAATTCATGCTTGCTTTTCTTTTCAGAAGCCGCAAAATTAGAAATTTTTAGTATCGAAAGATTTCCGCTCCGATATTATGGAAGAGATTGTGTAACTGTATTATTGGCAACTGAAATCCTGTTTTTCGTCAATTATTGAGTTTCGAAGCTAGATCTGGGTAATTCTTGTGAATTGTTAAAAAACACTGACATTTTCCCGAAAAATGCAGGCAGGATCTTAAAAGAAGTTAATTTTTTGTTTTTTTTCTTACATTCGCAGCAGGAGAATAAGCGTCTGTTTTAATTTATTAATCTAAAATTTAGTCTATGAAAAAAATTGCGCTATTGCTGCTTGTGATTGCTGTAATTGGCGTCCAGGCTTTAACTGCCCAGGTTAAGCGTATATCCGGAACTGTCAGAGATGCAGGGGATAATTCGCCGATCCCAGGGGTTTCAGTGGTGTGTAAGGGAACCAGCATAGGTACCATTACCAATACCAATGGAGCTTACCAGTTGGATGTGCCGAACAATGCCACGGCACTTGTTTTTTCATTTGTGGGGATGAAAACCCAGGAAATTCCGATCACCGGTACACAAATCGATGTGAAGATGGGCGCCGAGGTAATCGGTGTGGATGAAGTGTTGGTGGTTGCTTACGGAACCGCCAAAAAAGAATCATTTACCGGTTCGGCTGAAGTTATCTCACCAGATAAACTGCAGAAAAGAACCATTGCCAACGTTTCGAAAGCGTTAGACGGTATGGTGGCCGGTGTTCAGACCACTTCGGGTAGCGGCCAACCCGGATCGGGCTCTTCCATCGTGATCAGGGGATTTGGTTCTATCCAGGCTTCAAACAATCCGTTGTACGTGGTTGACGGCATTCCGTATGATGGTAATATTTCGGCCATCAACCCCAACGACATTGAGTCGTTAACAATTTTGAAAGATGCTTCTGCCGGCGCTCTTTACGGAGCCAGGGGAGCCAACGGGGTGATCCTGATCACCACCAAAAGAGGTCAAAAAGGAGCCCTTTCGGTTGACCTGAAAGCCAACTGGGGGATCTCTTCGCGGGCGGTGCCACGCTACGAAGTGATGGATGAAAAAGGATATTTGGAAACCATTTATCAATCCTATCGCAACGAGCAGATTACAAACGGAATTTCTCCTGACAAGGCGGGCCTTGCTGCATTGGCGGCGATGAAAACAGGTGCCAAAAAAATATTTGGGGATAATGAGATGTACAACCCTTTCAACTACACCATTACGGAGTTGATTGATCCGGTTACCGGAAAGGTTCGTTCGGATGCCACGCTGAAATACAGCGAAGACTGGCTTGATGAGGTTACCGCTCAAAATCCGTTACGTCAGGAATATATCCTGGGGCTTTCCGGCTCAAATGATAAAACCCGCTACCTCTTCTCGTTGGGTTTCCTGGATGAAGAAGGGTTGCTCAAAACAACCAACTTCAAACGTTACACCGGTAGGATCAATGTAGATTCTGAGCCGAAAGCGTGGATGAAAATGGGGTTGAGCTCCAACTTCTCGCTGAATACCAGTAATACCTCCAATACCAGCACCTCGGCAACTTCCAACGTGTTCTATTCAGCTCAGCTGATGGCGCCGATCTTCCCGGTTTATCTCCGCGATGCTGAGGGCAACGTTGTGTTGGACGCCCTGGGCAAAAAAGTGTTTGATTACGGACTGAGCCGTCCTTCGGGCGCCAGTGGTGGGTTCAACAGTGTGGCTACGTTGTATGAAGACAAATACAGCTCCAACAGCGATAACGTCAGTGCAAGAACTTTCCTGGCACTCGGTGACCTGAAAAATGGTCCGCTGCAAGGTTTGAAACTGAGCGTTAACTTAGGTTTCGACTACGTAAACAGCTATTCTTCGACCTATTATAACCCTGACTTCGGTAACTCGGCTACCGTAAAGGGAATGATCTCCAAAACCAACGCCCGCACCCTGGGGTACACTTTAAACGAACTGCTTACCTGGACCCGGGCATTTGGACAACATCACGTCGACGTGCTGGCCGGTCATGAGTACT
>JARKOX010000156.1 GCA_029975525.1 Prolixibacteraceae bacterium
TTCACAGCCGGCACCGGGGGCTGGGCATGCAGCAAACTGACCGCCAAACAGAGACTTCCTGTTCCGGCGAAGATTTTTTTCAGATTCAAAATTCGGAATAATAAGGTTTTGGGATTCGAAAATAACAAAAAACAGCAAACCTGCCGGAATAAAGCCGTCAAAGTCAGGCCCCGCCTCCGAAATCATTCCCCCCGCCAGCAATCTGCCGGAAACGATTTGATTGCGCATCCCTTTTTCTCTCGTCAACTTTGTATATTTATCGCCGATGAAAACAGTTCCTGCCAACAAACTCTACCAGACAATGAATGAATGGGGAAAACAGCGCCACCCTTTTGTTTTCCTGGTGGATGCCTTTGCCGAAAACGGCTGGATATCAACCTGGGAAGAGGCCGCGCCGGAACTGCTCTGGCAAACAGCCCGATCGGAAAATGCCGGTTTTTCCTCTCCCCCTCCCCAACTGCGGAAATGGGAGATCACTCCCGTTGCACCTGCTACTTACCAAAAAGGATTCGACCAGGTGATGCAACACATCCGGAGGGGCGACACCTTTCTGTTGAATTACACCCAGCCAACCCAGGTGGATTGTAACCTCGACCTGCACCAGCTTTTCCAACTCAGCCAGGCCAGATACAAAGTTCATCTGCGGGGAGAATTTACCTGTTTTTCTCCGGAAACGTTTGTAAAGATCGACAACGGGATCATCGCCGCCTATCCGATGAAAGGCACTGCCGAAGTATCGGCCGGCTCCCCGAACGACGCAGAACAGCAGCTGCTGGCCGACGGTAAAGAGCTTGCCGAGCACCACACCATTGTCGACCTGATCCGCAACGACCTGAGCCAGGTTGCCAGTCAGGTTACCGTAAAAAAATTCCGCTACACCGAACGCCTCCGCACCAACCGCCAGGAGCTGATCCAGGTCAGCTCCGAAATTACCGGACAGCTGGGCGACGGGTGGCCCGCTCAGCTGGGCGATATTTTCTCGCGGCTGCTGCCCGCCGGGTCGGTAACCGGCGCGCCAAAACCCAAAACGACAGAAATTATCCGGCAGGCCGAAAAATACGAACGTGGCTGGTACACCGGCGTTTTCGGCCTATTCGACGGACAAACCCTCGACAGCACCGTGCTGATCCGGTTTGTGGAAAACAACCAGGGAAAACTGCGCTTTAAAAGCGGCGGAGGAATTACCTTCCAAAGCAACTGCGAACAGGAGTACGCCGAAATGATAAAAAAAGTATATGTACCGGTTGCTTGAAACCATCCAGTTACGCGACGGCCGGCTGTTCAATCTGGAGTTTCACAACCGCCGCCTGAACCAGAGCCGCCTCCACCTCTTCGGCATCCGCGAAGAGCTGGATTTGTCCGACGTAATAAAAATTCCATCCGACTGCAGCTCCGGTCTTTTCCGTTGCCGGGTAATTTATGCTGAAACCATCGAAAAAACGGAGTTTGTTCCGCATCTTTTCCGGGAGATCAGCAGCCTGAAACTTATCGACGCCAGCGAACTCGATTACTCCTTCAAGTGGGCCGACCGGCAGCGCCTGCAACAATTTTTTGACCAGCGCGGCAGCTGCGACGACATCCTGATTGTCAAAAACGGCTGCCTCACCGACAGTTTTACAGCCAATCTCCTGCTGTTTGACGGGCAACGCTGGCTTACCCCCGATACTCCGCTGCTCGAAGGCACCCAGCGGGCCCGCCTGCTCGAAACCGGACAGATCTCCGAGGTGAGGATCACCGTAGCTGACCTGCCTGCGTTTCAACTGGCCGGGCTCATCAACGCCATGCAGGATCTGGAAAACATGCCGCAAATCCCGGTTTCCCGCATTTACAAATAACATTTTCCGACGGCATATTTTTACTTGTCCCCACTCCATTCCTGCTTATTATCAACTACCTTTGAAAAGACAAGCGAAAATTTGTCCTATTCTGAAACCAGCTATGAAATCCTTTTTTCTTGTTTTGATATTTTTACCGGTGATGTGGGCCGGCGCTCAATCCTCTTTCCGCCTAACGGGCAGTGTGGTCGACGACCAGACAGGTAAACCGGTTGCCTACGCCAATGTGGTGATTTCGCAGGAAGGTCGTTTTCTGACCGGAACCATCACCTCCGAAAAAGGGCAGTTTGCCGTTTTTATTTCCCAACCCGGAAAATATACGATTGCTGTCAGTTCGGTTGGCTTTCTCACGTTCTCCACCGAACTCGAATTTACCGCGCAGGCGACCGCCGTGCTGGAAACGATCCGGCTGCGCCCCAACCTCGAAGTGCTCGAAGAGGTTATCATTACCGCGCGGCAACGCACCATTGCCCCCGATATCCAATCTTTCCCGGTAAGTGAAAACTTAGCCGCCACCAGCGGCTCGCTGCTCGACGTGCTGCAAACCATGCCGGGTATTTCGGTTGATCTGGAAGGAAAGGTAAAATTACGGGGCAGTGAAAAGATCGGCTTTCTGGCCGACGGAAAACCATCGGCAATTTTCGGGGCAGGCCGCACCGGCTCGCTGAAAAACCTGCCGGCCTCTTCAATCGAAAAGATCGAAATCATCTCCAATCCCTCCTCTAAATACGATCCCGATGGGATGGCCGGCATTATCAACCTGGTTTTCAAAAAAGAAAGCCGCACCGGGCTGAACGGCGAAGCTGGTTTCACCTGGGGAATCAGCGACCACTACCTGCCGGCGCTGGCCATAAATTACCGCACCCGGAAATTTAACCTCTTTGCCAATTTCGACGGGCTTTGGAAAGAATACCTGAACCACAACAGTCAGACCAGCCGCCAAAACCAGATCAACGACACCGAAACCGTTCAGCTCTATCGGACCACCGAGCCGTCAAACGCTCAAATTTACCGCACCGGAGCTGACTTTTTTTTCGGAAAAAAGCTGAACAACCAGCTGACCACCTGGCTGCAATATGAAGATGAATATGAAGAAAACAATGGCTGGATAAAATATTTCGACAGCCGCGAAGACTTCCGCAACGAATCGGGGACCATCAGGGAGCTGGCAGAAACCGAACAGAACGACCGGCTGAACGCCGCCATTCAGTTCAAACGAACCCTGGGAAAGCCCGATGCCACGCTCAGCAGTGGCATCATCGGCTCGTGGCAGCACGAACGCGAAGATTACCTCTTCACGGAAAAAATTTACCATCCGACCGACTCTGTTCTGTACCCGGCTAACCTGAAAGAGCAGACCGACCTGGATCACCGGATCTCCAGCTGGGATATTTATGCCGATCTCTCCTGCCCCACCGGCGACCACGCCAGGCTCGATGCCGGCTACCGCTCCCTGATCCGCAGCATCGACCTCGGCCACCTGTGGTACAACCTGATCTCTGACTCCCCTTCCCTGATCCCGGGCCGAAATTTCAAATATCTTTTCCGCGAACAGGTCCATGCCCTTTACGCCACCTTGGCCGGAAATGCCGGTATTTTTCAGTATGAAACCGGTTTACGCGCCGAACAGGTCATCACCTCGTCGCAGGAGGACTCTACCCGCTATGCGTTCGACAACAACTATTTCCGTCTCTACCCGTCGGTAAAGGCGGGCTTCAACCCGGCTCCCAATCAGTCGTTGCTGTTGATGTGGTCCGGACGGGTCAACCGCCCCGACTTTGAACAACTCAACCTGGTGCCCAAATACATCGACCCGCTGAATCTTTACGCCGGGAATCCCGAACTCGATCCCGAATATGTCCACCAGCTGGAGCTGGGGTACAAACAGGAATGGAAAATCGGCCAACTGATGCTTTCCGGTTTTTACAAAAACATCCGCAAACCGATCTACGACGTGGTGACCATTTCCGAAACGGGAGTAGCAACGTACCAACCGCAAAATTTCAATTCGGGTTATCACACCGGCGTCGAGATGATTTCAGGATTTTCGCCGCTCAGTCATCTGGAAATCTCCGGCAGCTTCACCTGGTTCAAAAGTCATATTTCGGCATCTGAAAAATTTGTCACCCCCGCACGCAGCGATTACAGCTGGAGCACCAAAATAAGCTCGCTGCAAAACTTCAACACCGGCTTTAAATCACAAATCGACCTGTGGTACAACGCGCCGCAGATTACGCCGCAGGGAAAAATCCTCGAACAATATGCCGTGGACTTCTCTGTTCAACGCCCGTTTTGGGGCGGAAAAGGAACGATCAGCCTCAAAGTTTCCGATCTCTTCGACACGTTGGAGAAAAAAGAGGAGTTTCGTTCAGGAAGTTTCGTTGTCTCCACCTTCGACAAACCGGAGTCGCGCTTTGTTTTTATCGGGCTGAAAGTAAAATTCTGAAAGCTTTTCTTTGCCGAAAAGGCCCAAAACCTGCTGTCTGACGAAACTCCGGGAGATATTTTCCCGGGAAAATTATTGTAGCGACGGAGGAAACAGGAACGGCTTCTAATTCAGGTATTCTTTCAATTCGCCCAGCCGCATGAGGCGGTCCATTGAAAAAGTAACACTCTCGCGTTCAACTTTGTCGAGCAAAAACCAGGCTTTACGAAAACAGTCGAGCCGGAGGGTTTCCGACTCTTCCATCTCCCCCTGCTCTTTCAGCACACACGCCAGCAACTCCAACTGCTCGTTGGTCAGTTTTTTATCGTAAACCAGCAGTTTCATCATCTCTTCAACCGACAGTTTACCGGGAAGCTCTTCCAGTTTCAGGCTGGCATAAAAAAACTGCACCTGCTCCAGGGCTTTTCCTTTTTCGCCCTTTTTGCGGTAGCGCATAATCTTTTGCAGCACTTCAAAAAGTTGCATCAGCTGGCGCATCAGATAATCTCGTTCAAACATGCCGAAAAGTTAGCGGTTTTAAATCTTATTCTGACAACTCCGGATTTCAATTTTAAAGCAGTTTTTCCGAAGCGTTGCCCTTTCAGCAGGAAAACCTCAAGCATTCGCTCCAACGGCGATTTCTGGCGCGATTTCCTCCCTTTCAGGCGAGCGGCCGGACAACCTGCCCCGCGGAGCATGGAAGATACGATAAAATCAATTTTTCCTTTCCGAACCGTAAAAAGATTCCCGGTAATTTCTTTAAATTTGATAAAACTTAAAAAATTTGAATCTATGGATGCAAAGACCAAAGCAATTGTTGCGCATATCACGCTCATCGGATGGATCGTTGCCATTGTCATCAACAGTAACCAGAAAGAGGAGTTTGCCAGCTTCTACATCAGGCAATACCTAGGAATCATGCTGATGTTTTTTGCCGCCGGGATTGTAGGTATTGTGCCGGTCATTGGCTGGATTACCGCCGTTGTCTTGTGGGTGGGCGGCGTAGTTTTCTGGGTGATGAGCCTCATATCGGCCATCCAGGGCGAAACCAAAGAAGTTCCGCTCGTCGGTAAATATTTCCAGGATTGGTTTAAAGGAATGTAAAAAATACCGGCAGACGAGCGCAGGGTGTTGAGAAACGCCCTTTTTTTTATCTGCCGGAACAAGGCTCAGGCCGAAAAGGCGCTCCGCAGCATCTCCAGGCTTTTGGGAATAGCAGTCAGCGGGTTTTCGTTCCCTTCAAACTCGAGCGAAATGTATCCTTTGTAGTTGGCTTTCCGGAAAATTTCGGCCACCCGCGGATAATCGATGTCCAGGGTGTACCATTTTCCGCCTCCGAAATAGGTTTTGGCCTGTACCAGGAAAGTTTTCGGCGCCAGCATTTCCAGCTGTTCATATTGTCTTTCGAGGAAGTTGCCGGTGTCGGCAGTCACCTGCAGCCAGGGTGAATTAACGGCATCGACAATCCGAAGTACCCCTTCGGCGGTGCGTCCCAGTCCCCAGTGATTTTCCAGCCCCAGCACCACGCCGCATTTTTCGGCCGTTGGCAAACATTGCTGAATGGCATCGATGACCCATTGAAAGCCTTCCTCATCGGTGTGTCCTTCGGGTACCGGCTCAATCCCCTTGTTGGCCATAAATTCGTCGAAAGATTCGATGGTGCGCCACCGGCCCGTGTTGAGCCGCATGGTGGGAATTCCCAGTTCGTAGGCCAGCTCAATCTGGCGAATGGTTTTAGCCACCTCCTGTTCGCGCAGGCTGGGATCGGCAAACACAAATCCCTGGTGGGTACTGAAGCCCATGATGTCGAGTCCGGCATGAAAGGCCCGGCGCTTGAGCGATTGCAGATAACTATTCTCTTCCGAGGTCATTTGCATCAGCAACAGCTCAATCCCGTCGAACCCCATTTCGGCAGCCTTTTCAATACACATTTCAATCGGAACATTCTCTTTCGGGCCGTTAAATTGCCAGAAAGAATAGGTGGAAACCCCGATCCGGTTGGTTGGTTTCAACGATTGCGGGGCGGGCGGCGGGGGGGTACAACCAGCTGCACTCAACCCAAAACCGGCAGCTGTAACAGAAGCGGCCTTCAAAAAAACTCTGCGATTGTGATTCATAAGTTCGTTTTTTTTGCTCTTAAAATTAGGGCTTCCCATCCAAACAACCATCAGAAATAAAAAATTTTAAAAAGTTAACTCCTCCCGATCAAAAGAGTGGCGGAATGGGTGATTGAAGGGGGAAACTGTAGCGGAGAGGCAGAAAAACAAACGCCGCGATTTGATCGCGGCGTTTGTGTCGTCCATGACAATTGCTGCTTAATTCAACAAATGAGTATAAGCGTCGTTGATCAAGCTGGGGAGATAGCTGGCAATCAGGCCTACTGCAAATTCGTCGTTAATTTTTTCAGGCGAAATAATCCGCTGCCGTTCCAATTCGGCGGTATTGATTACGGCGTCGGTAATTTTAGATGGTACATTACACCACGATTTCCGCAGTTTTTTAGCACCAAATCCTTCGTTGTTACACAAATAGCTGATTTCGAAAAAACGTGAATGAACGGCATATACCACCCCTTCGATGGTTTTATGCTTCACCACCGTAATAGGGCTGGCATCGGTACCGTAGTTGATTGTCCACACTTTCTTTACTTTGCTGCCCAGATAGAGGTCATTCACCGGCGTAATTTCGAAATTGGAAAATTCGCGGGAAGTTTCGGTAGCTTTGGCTGTTGCTGCAACGAAGATCAAGGTTACTGCGATGACGAACAAAACATTTAGTTTTTTCATGGCTAATTCTTTTTAGTTAAACGTTGTTTTCTTTCTGTTTTCATCTTATTGGTATTATAATGACGGATGAATTACACTTTCGTTGCAACAAAAAATGGTGTTAAAAAACACATTAACTATCCTTTTGTCATCTTGCAATTGTCAATGTATTATTAAATTCGCATGACAAACAGCAATCTGTTTATATTTCGTGTTTAAAGGCAAAAAATGGGATCAAAACCTTGCTGAAAAATTTCAAAAGAAAAATCAACAAAAGACAAATAAGTATTGAATTATGCAATTTACAGAAGTCATTCAGAACCGGTTTTCTGTCAGAAAATTCAAAAAACAGGAAGTTCCCCGCGACCTGATTATGCAGGTTTTGGAAATTGCCCGCCAGGCGCCTTCGGCTGTAAATTTTCAGCCCTGGCTGTTTATCGTGGTTTCTGAAAAGCAGCAACTGAACAAACTCCATGCGGTTTACCACCGGGAGTGGTTTCGAACGGCGCCGGCCGTCATCGTCGCCTGTGCCGACCATTCACAGTCGTGGAAGCGCACTTCGGACGGGAAAGATTTTGCTGATGTCGACCTGGCTATTGCGGTCGATCACCTGATCCTGGCTGCCACGGCCAGCGGACTGGGAAGTTGCTGGGTTTGCAACTTTGATGTTCCGCGTTGCAAAGAATTGCTGGAACTGTCCGGGCACTTTGAACCGATTGCCATGGTTCCGATCGGTTTTCCCGACGCAGAGGCTCCCGCCCGGAAACGAAAGCCGCTGGAAGAAATTGTTTTCTGGGAAAAATTCGGCGGGTGAATCAACCAAACCGCTGACGCAGGTATTTTTCAAGCCGGTTCATCCCTTCGGCGATGTTTTCCAGCGAATTGGCATAGGAGAAACGAAGAAAACCTTCGCCGTTTTCGCCAAAGTCGATGCCGGGAGTAACCCCCACGTGCGCCTCTTTCAGAATATCGAAAGCCAGTTCGTAGCTGTTGGCCGACAGGTGCCGTGCATTCACAAAAACATAAAATGCGCCGGTGGGCACTACTTTGATATCGAAACCCAATTCGCGCAGGCGCTGAACAAGAAACTGGCGGCGCTGGTTGTAAGTCTGCCGCATCTGCTCAATTTCGCCCGACGAATCGCGCAATACGGCGATCCCGGCACGCTGCGCCGTTGAGCTGGCACAAATAAAGAGATTTTGCTGCAACTTCTGCATGGGGCGCACAAACTCCGGCGGAGCAATCACATACCCCAGCCGCAGGCCGGTCATGGCAAAAAGCTTACTGAATCCACTGAAAACAAAAGTATTGCGCGTAAACTCCAACATCGAATGGGCACGCCCTTCATAAACCAGCCCGTGGTAAATTTCATCCGACAGAATCGGAGGGGTAAAACGGGCCAACTCTTTCATCACTTCGGGAGAGAGCAAATTACCGGTAGGATTCATCGGACTATTGACCAGAATCCCGCGCGTACGCCCGGTAATCCGCCGGCAGATCTCTTCCGGGCGGTACTGAAAACCGTCTTCTTCAAAAACAGGCACCCGGACCGCCTCGGCCCCGATAAAACGGATAAAATTCGGATAACAGGCATATCCCGGATCGGACAGGATAATTTCGTCGCCAGGTTCACACAGCGCTCCCAGGGCAAGTAAAATTGCCGGCGAACTTCCGGAAGTAACAATGATTTGATCGGGAGAGAGGGCAACCCCATATTCCTGTTGATAGTACCGGACCAGCTCGCTGCGCAACTCCGGATCGCCCAGGCTATGGGTGTAGTGGGTCCGCCCTTCGTGCATGGCCTGGCTAACCGCTTCGTTTACACAGGCAGGGACATCAAAATCGGGCTCTCCCACTTCGAGATGGATAACATGAATGCCCTGCTTTTCCATCTCCGCAGCTCTTTCCAGCACTTCCATGACAATAAAAGGAGAAATCCCGGCGGCACGGTTACTTATCATCGGTTGGGTTGATTTTTAATTTTATCCCAAAAATAGCAGGAAAACGGCAGCGGGGTAACTTTTGCAGCCAAAAAAACAGGATAAACCGGCGCCAGGAAACCCGAAGAGTTTTCTCCTGCTATTTCCCTGCAAAATAGCGGGCCACAGAAACCGCTTCTGTGCGGTAACCTCCTCCAAAAAGCAGGTAGTGGTTCAGCAGGTGATAGAGCTGGTAAAGCCGGCTTCGCTCGCGCCAGCCGGCAGGCAGCGGGTTAGCAGCCTGGTAGGCGGCAAAAAAACGGGGCGAAAAGCCGCCAAAAAGGGTTATCATTCCAAACTCCATTTCGCGGTCGGAAAAGCAGGAGGCAGGATCGATCAACGCCGGACCGTTTTCGGTGAGCAGATAATTTCCCGACCACAAATCGCCGTGAATCAGCGCCGGGGCTGACTTTCCGGGCAAAATGGAGGGAATCTGAAAAATCAGCTTTTCGAAAACGTTCAGTTCCTGCGGAGAGAAACCACCTTCCCGGCGAATTTTTTCGACCAGGAAACCGATCCGCTGCCGGGCAAAAAAATCGGGCCAGCCCGTATTCCAGCAGTTATCCTGCACCGTGGCTCCGCAATAGTTGTTGTGGTAAAAACCAAACCGATCTGCTGTATACCGGTGAAGCCAGGCCAACCCTTCGCCCAGCCTTTCGTCGGAAATGGCGTGGTTCCGGTCGGGTTCCAGAAATTCCATCACCAGAAAACCGGGCATCTCGTCAACAGCAGCGGCTGCATACACTTTCGGGATCACCAGCGGCGGGTGGACAGCTTTTGCCAGCTCCTGCAAACATTCGGCTTCGCGGAGGAACAGGTCGGATGCACAGCGGTCGTTCCATTTCAGAAAAAAAACACCGACCGAGGTTTCCAGACGTGTGGCATGGTGGATGCACCCCCCTCCCACCCCGCGTGCCTGTTTAAAGGTCACCTGCTGCCCCAGCACAGCCGCAAGCTGCTCCAGGACCCGATCCGTCAACGGCTGTGGAATTTCTTTCATCTTTTCCGGTTTGGATCAAATATCAAAAAAAAACCCGGGAACAACGCCCGGGCTTCTATTTTATTTCACCTTCTCTCAAGAACTATTTCACCTTCTCCACAACAGCTTTGAAAGCTTCCGGATGGTTCATGGCCAGGTCGGCCAAAACCTTGCGGTTAATTTCGATGTTGCTTTTCTTCAGCAAACCAATCAGCTGGGAATAAGAAAGCCCTTCCAGACGGGCGGCTGCATTGATACGCTGAATCCAAAGGGAGCGAAAATTTCTCTTTTTTGCTTTCCGGTCACGGTAAGCATACTGCTGCCCCTTTTCCCAGGTATTTTTGGCAACAGTCCAAACATTTTTACGGGAGCCGAAATAACCTCTGGTTTTCAGTAATAACTTTTTTCTCCGGGCCCGTGATGCTACATGATTTACACTTCTTGGCATACTTTTACGTTTTTTGGCAAAAGGCGTCTGCCTCAGCAGAACTTACGGCACAATTGCCTGGTTATACAATTCAAAATAATTAATTCGGAAAAATTACTTCATGTTCAACATCAGTTTCACATTGTCCACATTCGTACTGTCGATGGTTGTCCAGTAGCCCAGGTTGCGTTTGCGCTTGGTGCTTTTTTTGGTCAGAATGTGACTTTTGTAAGCATGTTTTCTTTTAATTTTTCCGGTTCCGGTGAGTTTAAACCTCTTTTTTGCTCCGGAATTGGTTTTCATTTTTGGCATTTTCCTGCTTTTTTAATGATAAATAGAGATATTATTTCTTTTTCGGTGAAATAAACATGGTCATACGTTTACCTTCCAGTTTGGGCAGCTGCTCTACTTTCCCAACTTCTTCGAGGGCAGTGGCAAAGCGCAGGAGCAGAATTTCGCCCTGTTCTTTGAACAGGATTGAACGCCCTTTAAAAAACACGAAAGCTTTAACTTTGGCCCCTTCGTTCAAAAATTTTTCAGCATGACGGAGTTTAAAATTAAAGTCGTGCTCATCGGTTTGCGGCCCGAAACGGATTTCCTTAACAACTACTTTAACAGTTTTAGCCTTGATCTCCTTCTGTTTCTTTTTCTGATGGTAAAGAAACTTGGCATAATCAGTCACTTTACATACCGGCGGATCAGCTTTGGGCGAAATCTCCACCAGGTCTAAATCCAGTGAATCGGCTATTTTCAGGGCTTCGCGCAAAGAATAAACTCCGGGGTTTTCAATATTTTCCCCTACTAAACGAACCTGCTGTGCCCTGATTTTTTCATTGACCCGGTAATTCGGCGCATCTCCGCTGCCCGGTTTTTCAGGTCTGCTGGGTTTCCTTGTAATTGCTATAATATAGTCCTCCTTAATTTAGTTATACAATCCGGTTAACTGCATCTTTACTTCCTCTTTTACCAAGGCGGCAAACTCCTGGGCCGTCATCGCCCCTTTGTCGCCTTCGCCTTGCCGTCGTACCGATACGGTTGCCGATTCTGCTTCTTTTTCTCCTACAATCAGCAGGTATGGGATACGTTTGAGTTCGTTGTCACGTATCTTTCTGCCAATCTTCTCATTACGGTCATCAACGACGCTGCGAATATCGGAAAAATTTAAAATATTTGAAACTGTTCGTGCATAATCATTATACTTTTCACTGATGGGCAGCACCACCACCTGATCGGGGGTGAGCCAGAGCGGGAATTTCCCGGCGGTGTGTTCAATAAGCACAGCCACAAAGCGTTCCATCGATCCGAACGGTGCGCGGTGAATCATCACCGGCCGGTGGCGTTTGTCGTCGGCACCGATATATTCCAGCTGGAAACGTTCGGGCAGGTTGTAGTCGACCTGGATAGTCCCCAGCTGCCAGCTTCTTCCCAGGGCATCCTTGATCATAAAATCAAGCTTGGGCCCGTAGAATGCCGCTTCTCCAAGTTCGGTAACGGTTTTCAGCCCTTTCTCCTGACAAGCTTCGATAATTGCCCTTTCTGCTTTCTCCCAGTTTTCGGCGGTACCGATATATTTTTCAGGTTTATCGGGGTCGCGCAGCGAAATCTGTGCGTTGTAATCGTTGAATTCAAGCGCCTTAAAGATAATGAAAATAATATCAATCACCTTTTTGAACTCCTCCTTCAGCTGATCGGGGCGGCAGAACAGGTGTGCATCGTCCTGGGTAAAGCCGCGCACACGGGTCAACCCGTGAAGTTCGCCGCTCTGTTCGTAGCGGTAAACGGTGCCGAACTCGGCCATCCGGACCGGCAGGTCTTTGTAGGACCGGGGCTTCGACTTGTAAATCTCGCAGTGATGCGGGCAGTTCATCGGCTTGAGCATATACTCTTCGCCTTCAGCCGGTGTTTTGATCACCTGGAACGAATCTTTCCCGTATTTTTCGTAGTGGCCCGAGGTTTTATACAACTGCACATCACCGATGTGTGGAGTGATCACCTGGTCGTAACCATATTTTTTCTGAACTCGCCGCAAAAAATCTTCCAGTTGGGCACGAAGCTGGGCGCCTTTGGGCAGCCAGAGCGGCAGCCCCTGTCCCACTGCTTCGGAAAAGGTGAACAGCTCCATCTCTTTTCCCAGCTTGCGGTGGTCGCGTTTTTTGGCCTCTTCGATCATGACCAGGTACTCCTCCAGCATTTTCTGCTTCGGGAAGGTGACGCCGTAAACGCGGGTAAGCATCTTGTTTTTTTCGTTGCCCCGCCAGTAAGCCCCGGCAATGTTGGTAAGTTTTACCGCTTTTACATAGCTGGTGTTGGGCAGGTGCGGGCCGCGGCACAGGTCGGTAAAACCGCCCTGGTTGTAAAGCGAGATGGTGCCGTCTTCGAGTTCGCCGATCAGCTCCAGCTTCAGCTCGTCGCCCTTTTCGGTAAAAAGCTTCAACGCCTCGGCTTTTGAAACCTGGCTGCGCACGATGTCGTGTTTTTCGCGGGCAAGTTCCAGCATCTTTTTCTCGATTTTTTCGAGATCTTTTTCAACGAGCTGGTATCCCGAAGGCAGGTCCACATCGTAGTAAAACCCCGTGTCAACGGTAGGACCGATTCCGAACCGGGTTCCGGGGTAGAAAAACTCGATGGCTTCCGCCATCAGGTGGGCCGATGAGTGCCAAAAGGTCTCTTTTCCTTCACGGTCGTCCCACGTATAAAGTTTTACGGCAGCATCGGCTTCAATGGGCCGGGTCAAATCCCAAACCTCACCATTAACCGATACCGACAAAACATCATTTGCTAACCTGTTTGAAATGGTCTTCGCAATATCGAGCCCGCTGCTCCCTTTGGGAAACTCGCGGACGCTATTATCGGGAAGCGTAATTTTTATCATTGGATTAATATTCGCTGTTTCTAAAAAATTAGCAGGCAAAGATAATACTTTCAGAAAAAGGAGCGGTCTTTTGATTCCTTTTAATTGCCATCATAACCTGAATTTTACGATTTTGCTAACCCGCAGAGAATCCAGTTGTTCAGGAGCATTCCTTTCGGTCAGCATCCGGGACAATCATTTTTCGGCAGTTGGCACAAAAAAGCATGCAGCTTTCATTTTGAATGTGTATTTTCGACGCTGGTATCCGTGTAATTCCGCACAAACTGACAATACCAATCTAAAAACGAGAGGAATAACACATTTGTTAAACGCTAAAAATCTGATAAAGATGCGTAATATTTTGATCCTGATTTTTGCCGGGCTGTTATCGTTTGGGGCAGCCGGCCAAAAACCCATCACGCTGGATGACATTTTTCAAAAAAGAACTTTTGCTTCGAAATCGATTCACGGGCTGATGTCGATGAATGACGGCGTCCACTACACGGTTGCCGAAAACGGCACCCAGGTGGTACGCTACAGCTACCAGACCGGACAAAAGGTTTCGGTGGTTTTCGATCTGAAAACAGTTAAAGATGCCCCGATCAACCGGTTCAGCCATTATGAATTCAGCAACGACGAAACCAAAATATTGCTCACCACCGATGTAGAGCAGATTTACCGTCACTCGTTCACCGCCAGCTATTACATCTGGAATTCGGTTACCGAAGAGTTGCTGCCTCTCTCCGAAAAAGGGAAGCAGCAATTGGCCACCTTCTCGCCCGATGGCGAACGGGTTGCCTTTGTACGCAACAACAACCTGTTTGTGAAGAGCCTCCGCTTCGGCACCGAATCGCAGGTTACTTACGACGGGGAGAGAAACCGCATCATCAACGGCGCCCCCGACTGGGTTTATGAAGAGGAGTTTGGGTTCAACAAAGCGTTTGCCTGGTCGCCCGACAGCAAATTCCTGGCTTTTATCCGTTTTGACGAATCGGCGGTGCGTCAGTTCAGCATGACCATGTTCCGCGGCGATAAGCCTGCCCTGGATGAGAACGCGCTCTATCCCGGCAACGAAACCTTCAAATACCCCAAAGCCGGCGAGAAAAACTCAACCGTCACGGTTCAGGTTTACGAAATTAAGTCGAAATCGACCATCCCGGTTGACCTGGGGAAAGACACCAACATCTATGTTCCGCGCATCAAATGGACACCCGATGCCAACGACCTGGTGGTTATGCGCATGAACCGTCAGCAAAACGTACTCGACGTGCTTTATGCCAACCCCTTTACCGGAGACACCCGCCCCGTCTACACGGAAAAAAATAAACGCTACATCGACGAAAGCTTTCTGGACAAATTCATCTATTTAGACAACGGCCAGTTTGTGGTAACCAGCGAGCGGAACGGCTATTCGCACCTCTATCTACACGACCGGCAGGGATTTGAAATTGGCCAGCTCACCCGCGGAGATTTTGATGTCACCGATTTTTACGGCTACGATCCTGTAAAAAAACTTTACTACTACCAGGCCGCCGCCGAGTCGCCCCTGCGCCGCGAAGTCTATTTTATCAGCGCCGACGGTAAAAAACAGGGGAAACTTTCGGCGCTGGCAGGGACCAACCACGCCGTTTTCAGCAAAGGATTCAAATATTTCATCAACTACTACACCAACCTTTCGACCCCCAACCTGGTTACTCTGCACGACTGGAAAGGCACCCAGCTGCGGGTGCTCGAAGATAACCAGGAGCTGAAAGAGCGACTGAAAAGTTTCTCCCTGCCCCAAAAAGAGTTTTTCAGATTTACCACCCCCGCCGGTGTTGAACTGAATGGCTGGATCCTGAAGCCGTCCAACTTCGACCCGTCGAAAAAATACCCGGTGGTGATGACCCAGTATAGCGGACCTAACTCACAAAGCGTGACCGACACCTGGCGGGTGGGTTGGAATGAGTACCTGGCGCAGGAAGGTTTTGTGGTTGCCTGTGTGGACCCGCGCGGAACCGCTGCCCGCGGCGAGGAGTTCCGGAAAGTCACCTACCTGCAGCTCGGAAAATATGAATCGGACGACCAGATTGAAGCAGCCCGCTACCTGGGGACGCTCCCTTTTGTCGATTCAGGAAAAATAGCGATCTGGGGATGGAGTTATGGTGGTTTTATGGTGGCTCTTTCGATGGCCAAAGGCGACGGGGTGTTTAAGGCCGGAATTGCCGTGGCGCCCGTGACCAGCTGGCGTTTTTACGATACAATCTACACCGAACGGTACATGCGCACTCCGCAAGAAAATCCGGAGGGGTACGACGACAATTCACCGCTGTCGCACGCCGGAAAAATTAAAGGACGGCTGCTGCTGGTACACGGCTCGGCCGACGACAATGTTCATGTACAAAACACCATGGAATTTGCCGAGCAGCTGGTGCAGGCCGGCGTCCCATTTGACATGGCCATCTACACCAACCGCAACCATGGTATCCATGGCGGCAACACCACCCTGCACCTCTACCAGCGGATGACCGATTTCCTGAAAGATCAGCTTCAGTAAACATCCCGGCGGATCAAAAAGATCCGGCCGGCAGCGGCTACAAAACGGCAGTTTTCAGTTTGAGAACTGCCGTTTTGCCGTTAACATTGGCATAACTTACAGTGATTTTAAAAAACTGAATTTCAATTCCACGGGCAGCGGTGTATCTTTGTAGACCACATTTAAAAGCTGCATCATGAAACGACTTGCCTCCTATTTCCTGAACGGGCTGCTGCTGGTTGCCCCCATTTTTATCACCCTGTATGTGCTCTACAGCATTTTCAAAACCGTCGACGGCTTTCTGGAAGCTTACATCGAAAGCTGGCTGGGCTTTTTCCAGCCCGGGATTGGCGTGCTGATTATCCTGGTTTTGCTGACCATCCTGGGGTTCATTGCCGAAACAACCGTTATCCGTCCGCTGAAAAATATTTTCTCCCAGCTGGTCCGGCGCATTCCGGTTATAAATTTTATTTTTGCCTCCCTCAATGACCTGTTCACTGCCTTTGCCGGCAAGGAGAAAAAATTCAACGTTCCGGTGGCGGTGCTGGTCAACAAGGAAAACGATCTTTGGAAGCTGGGATTTTTGACCAAAGAGTCGCTCGAAGAGCTGAACATCGAGGAGAAGGTAGCTGTTTATTTTCCTCATTCTTACAACTTTTCAGGAGAACTGTTTCTGGTCTCGCCCGGCCAGATCAAAAAAATTGAGATGTCACCGGCCGAAGTGATGAAATTTATTGTTTCCGGCGGAGTGACTCGTTTTAACAATGAATAACTGATTTATGACAACAGAAATACTTTTATTTTCCGGTTTTATCATCTTCATTCTGGGAGTTCTTTTTATCGATCTGCTTTTGATCGGGCGAAATTCACACGTGGTTCATCCGCGCGAAGCGCTGGCCTGGACCGCCGTGTGGGTGACGCTGGCAATGGGGTTCTACTTCCTGTTGCTCAATTTCGGGCACATGCTGCACGGGATTGACTCCCCCGCCCGACTGGCCGAAGTGGTCAAACTTTACAGTCCGGAGCTCATTTTCCGCACCGAAGGGTTTGAAAATATGCTGCGCGAATACCGCCAGCACATGGCCATCAACTACCTGTCGGGATATTTTATTGAAGAGACCCTCTCGATCGACAACATTTTCGTCATTCTGATGGTGTTGCAGGGTTTTGGCGTTGAGCTGAAAAACTACAAAACCGTCCTGTTCTGGGGAATCCTGGGAGCAATTGTCCTGCGTTTTATCTTCATTTTTGCCGGCGCCGCACTGGTGCACCAGTTCGAATGGCTGCTGGTTGTTTTCGGCGTTTTCCTGATTTACCAAAGTATTCACATCCTGGTCAGCTCCGATCACGGCATCAAAGATCCGCAACACCACCCGGTGGTCAAATACCTACAGCGCCACATCAGGCTGCTGCCGCACTATGTCGACAGCAAATTCTGGCTGCGCCAGGAGGGCAAACTGTTTTTTACGCCGCTGTTTGTGGTGCTGGTGATGATCGAATTTACCGACCTGATTTTTGCCTTCGACTCGATTCCGGCCATCTTTGCCGTATCGCGCGACCCGTTTATTGTATTCTTTTCCAACATTTTTGCCATTATCGGGTTGCGGTCGCTCTTCTTCCTGCTGGCCGGCATGGTCGACAAGTTCCGGTTTCTCAAACCCGGCGTTTCGGCGCTGCTGGCGTTTGTCGGGTTTAAGCTGGTTTTACACTCCTGGTTAGATCAAATCGGGTTTAAATCGTGGTATTCGCTGGTTATCATCGGAAGCGTGCTGCTGCTGAGCGTCATCCTGTCGATCCTTTTTCCGAAGAAAGAGAAAGCCTAAACCGGCAGATCGATCAACTGCCGGACGAGGTTCATCCGCTGCGGACGGCCGCTTGCTTTGGCTTTCCGCAAAAACGGAAAACTGACCGGCGAAAACGATTCCATCTGCATCCTGTACTCATCGGGATAGGCCGAAGGGTTGAGCCCGACCGACTGGATCAACATCAGTTCAATGCTCTGGCTGATCAGGCTGCGGAATCGACGGGCGCTTTCATCGGAAAAAGCCGTCATCCCTTCCAGCACCTGCTGTCCGAAATGAAAAGTGCGGTTGGTCTTGTCAACGGTTTCCTGCCGGTTTTTTTCTGAAGAAAAGAGCGTCTGCACCCCGTCGGCCCGATCTTTCGGCGCATCCTGGATATCATCGGCCAATTGGAGCCACACGCCAAATCCGAAAAAAAACTGCTGCTGTGCCGGCGTCAGCTCTCCGGCAACCAGAAAACCGTCGGCCAGCACCGATGCCCCGCCTTTTTCAAAACTAATCCGCAAAATGTCATCGTCGGTCAACGTTTCCGCCGGGTGAGCCAGCTGCAGGCTGCGGGTTTGTGCCCCGTGAATGGCCAGCAAACTTTCGTAAACGCCGGGAAAATCGGCCCGCGGATACTCCTCCTCAATCATTCCGACCAGCTCCGAAATCTTCCGCTCCCGGTAACTCTCCGACAGGCTTTCAACGCCTCTCAGCCGTTTTTCGAAACGCTGGCTGAAGAGCTGTTTTTCGGCAACCGAAACCGACGGGTCGTCCAGCAGGTTGTCGGAATAGGGATAAAGCAGGCTGTAGGCAAAGAGCGACGGAGTGAGCGCAACCGGGCGCGAACAGATCAATTGCAGGCCGTTCATGATCCACATATTTCGCAGGGCCTGGTAAATCTCCTCCGGCTTCAGCTCCGGGTCAAATTTGCGGGCACGGGTAAAAAAACTGCGCGACACCTCTTTAAATTCAGGGCTCAGAATCATCGCCAGCGATTCGTCGGAAAAACCGTACACCTGTTTCAGAAAAATTCCGAAGTTGGTGAAAAAGGAGGCGGAGTCGAAATTCCGGATGCCGGCTTTCAGTTTTTTCTGAATCATTTTAAGGCTGTCCTGGAATTCGCGGAAACGTTGTTCGCGCAATTGCTGTTCGGGGCGGGAATAGGAACAGCCCAAAACAGAAAAGGTGTCGGGGCACGCTCCCCACAGGTGCACAAAATGGTCGGTAAAAAGTTGCAGTTCCATTGGCCGAAGATTGATTGTGGTCCAAAAAATCAGAACCAAATTACGCAAAATAGCGGCTTAGGTAAACTTTTTCCGGCAAACGGGGTAAATTGGAAGGTAATCCGGCGAACCGGGCAGATAAAAATTTTCCCCGGAAAGCAGCTCCCCGGGGAAAATCCTCCAACAAACCGGAATGACTCAGGCAATGTTGGTATAAACCGCCTGCACATCATCGTCATCTTCGAGGCGGTCAATCAATTTTTCAATATCTTCCAGCTGTTCTTCCTCAAATTCGACCGGATTGTTGGCAAAACGTTTCAGGGTTGCCCGGCTGACGTTGATTTTCAGCCGTTCGAAAGCGGCCGAAAGGTCGCCAAAACTGGTAAAATCGGCATAGGCAAACCAGACACCTTCGTTCTCTTCCAACTCTTCGAGACCGGAATCGATCAGTTCCAGCTCCAGCTCTTCAACCGAAAGATTGGCGGGTTTTTCAAATTCAAAAACGGCTTTCCGCGAAAACATAAATTCGAGTGAACCGGTTGGAGAGAGTGATCCGCCGGATTTGTGAAAATAGTTTTTCACATTGGCAACGGTGCGGGTGTTATTGTCGGTGGCGCACTCCACAAAAATCAAAACGCCGTGCGGGCCTTTTCCTTCATAGTTTATCTCGTCGTAAACTTCGGCATCCTTGCCCGACGCGCGTTTAATCGCTGCATCGATATTGGCTTTCGGCATGTTTTGGGCTTTGGCGTTCAGAATGGCCGTACGGAGCGCCGAGTTCAACTCAGGGTCGGGGCCGCCGGCTTTGGCGGCAATCGTGATGGTTTTTCCCAGCTTGGGGAATATTTTCGACATCTTGTCCCAACGTTTTTCCTTGGCCGCCCGGCGGTATTCAAATGCTCTTCCCATAAAAAAAATTTTAAATAGAGATATCAGTTAATTCTTTAACCCATTAGTCAGCTTCTTTTTAGCTGAAATTTCAAACGGGCTACAAAATTGCAAAATATTTTGCGTGATTACCCGGCTTTTCGAAGAAAAAACCAACCGGTCACACGTTAGCAGCAACGGATTTCAGGAAGCAGCGGCTCAAATTTTGCGCGGTTTGCACACTTTATCTTCCTTCTTTACCCTTGCGCCACAACACTTACACTCGTATTTCGGATTCTCCGGTTCTTCAAAATTTTTCTTTTTACAGGCGGTCTTTCCCATTTTCTGTTATTCTTGCTCTCGATGCGATAGAACAACATTTACCGGGAAATTGTTGCGCAGAAACCCGGCCAGCTGCTCGGCGGCATACACCGAACGATGCTGACCGCCCGTGCATCCGAAATTGACCGCCAGGTTGGTAAACCCCCGTTCCAAGTATTTTTTCACCGACTGCTCCACCAGACTGTTTACGGCTTGCAGAAAACTTTCCATTTCAGGTTGTTTCTCCAGAAATGCCTTCACGGCAGCATCTTTTCCGGTCAGCGATTTAAACTCGGGATATTTGCCGGGATTGTGAATGGCGCGGCAGTCAAAAACAAAGCCACCGCCGTTTCCCGATGGATCGGCCGGAATCCCCTTTTTATAGGAGAAGCTGGTGATCCGCACCGTCAGGTTATTGTCGGGTTGCCCGATCGAGCGCAGGTAGGTTGAGTTGGCCACCTGTCCGAGCACCGAAACCAGTTCGGGCAGTTCGACCGGCAAATCGAGGTGATCCAGCAGAAAGCGCAGGTTTTCGAGTGCAAAAGGGATGCTTTTCAGAAAGTGCTCCTTTTTTTCGTAAAACCCGCGGAAACCGTAAGCGCCCATTGCCTGCATAATCCGGATCAGCACAAACCCCTTAAAATAGCGGGTAAATTCCACCCGGTTGACGGGTAAAATCCGGGCAAGCTGGTCGAGGTAAAATTCAAAAAGTTCGTCGCGGACAGGCTGCGGAATATCGGCTTTTCCGTCGTAGAGCAGCGAAGCCAGGTCGTATTGCAGCGCCCCTTTTCGTCCACCCTGGTAATCGATAAAATAGACGCCTCCGTTTTTCAGCATCACATTCCTCGACTGAAAGTCGCGGTAGAGGAAATAGTTGCCGGAAGCGCTGAGCAGGTAGTCGGTAAACCGCTCAAAATCGTCTTCCAGCGCCTGCTCGTCAAACGGAATTTTGGCCAGTTTCAAAAAATAGTACTTAAAATAGTTCAGGTCCCACATCATCGACTGTTCGTCGAAAGCAGCCCGCGGATAGCAGACAGAATAGTCGAGTTTTTCGCCGGCCAGCACCTGGATGCGCGGAAGCTGGGCCAGCACTTTTTTATATTCGGCAGTTATTTTTTCGGAAAAGCCTTCCTGCTGCCGCGTTTCGGTCAAAAAGTCGAACAGGGTGGTATTCCCCAGATCTTCCTGCAAATAGGCGGTCCGGTCGGCGCTTTGCGCATAGATGGCCGGCACCGGGATGCCGCATTGGGCAAAATGTTCAGAAAACGTAAGAAAAGCGGCATTCTCTTTCACATCGGCATTCCACGCCCCGATGGCCGAACAGTCGCCGGCTTTTATACGGGCATATTCACGATAAGACCCCGACGGCGGCAGAAGCTCAAAAGCGTCAGCCTCTTTCCCGAAATAATCTTTGAAAAGTTGCAGCAGTTTATTTTTTACTTTTGAATCCAAGTTCTCTTATTTTGACGTTAAAACTAAATTCACCGGGAATACCGGCTAAACCAGGCGCGTATGAAACGATTTTCTCTCAAAAGTATTCAAATTTTAATTTTACTGCGAACTTTCTTCGTGATTGCGGGAGTTTTCTTCACCGGCTGCCTGCTGCTGGCCTTCACCACGCTGCCATTCTGGGGCTACCACTGGCTGGGCACCAGCTGTTCGGAGCTGAAATGGAAGCCGGAGACCATCATTTTACTGGGCGGCGGCGGGATGCCCAGCGAGTCGAACCTGATGCGGAGCTGGTATGTGGCGCAGGCGGCTGCCGGCTTTCCGGAGAGCCGGGTCATCGTTGCCATGCCCGGCGACACCACCAATCCGGCGAGTACCCCCCGGCTGATGCAACAGGAGCTGGAGGTGCGTGGTCTGGCAGCCGGCCGCATCAGCATTGAAAACAGCGGAACCAACACACGCGCCCAGGCGCTTCTCTGCGCCCGCATGAGCAGCCCCTCGGACGCCATCCTGCTGGTTACCTCGCCCGAACACATGCGCCGCGCCGTTCTGTGTTTCCGTAAAGCGGGCTTTGAGAAGGTAAATGCCCTACCCGCTTTCGAGAATGCCGCAGAAGCCGATCTGACGTTCCGCGACGACCACCTGGGCGGAAAACAGCTGCCACTTCCCGCTGTGGGCCGGCACCTTTCGGTACGCTACCAGGTGTGGAGCCACCTGAAATACGAAATCCTGATCGCCCGCGAAATGACTGCGCTCGCCTACTACAAGCTGCGGGGCTGGATCTGAAAACCCCAAGCTCATTTCACCTCACTGAAACGCAAACACTCCCGAGCTTTGCGTTCGGGCGGATTTCGGAGCAAAAAACTACAGGTTTGTACATCTACCCACCTGACGCAAAAAACGTCTTAGCAGTATATTTCCTATTCATTAAATAGCCTAAACTCAACATCCATAGGTATTTGTCCTGAAAATGTTCTTCTAACCAATAATTGATATTCCATATAAACGTCATAATTGTCTATACGACTCCAACTTGTGGGTATTCTTGGAATGTTCATCCCCACTAATTTGTCTTGAATTATATTATCTAACGGAATATGAAAAAATGAATAGTTTCTGTCAATGTTAGGAATTATGTCTCTACCTATCGCAAATAAATACTTTAATGTCATATTTATCCACTTCTGGGCTTGCCCGTATGTAATATTATATTTCAATTCCGAATAAAATTCTTCCTTCAGTCTGCTGCATTGGAGTTTATGCCAATTGTCAAACTCGGTTTGGTTAAATTTCTCATTAATAACCTGTGAAACGATTTTGTTGATAAAATTCCTTAGGTTCTTGTATGATTGCTCATTTTGCACATTTCGAATACCGTGCATAGTTCTATTGAAATCTCTATATGCTCTGTCGATAGTTGCTAATCGTAAGTCTTGAGGATTAGTCGTTCCAAAATACACTCTTATCCAAAATTGAGTAATTTCTTGCATCGTCAATGTTGTCATATTATTTTTTGTCTTTTCTCGTTTATCATTCTTTTAGATGTTATAAACTTACAGCAAACACTCCGGTTTACGAAGCTTTCCCGGCGTTTTCATCCGAAAAAAGTTGACCGGGGAGGCCTTCTTTTTCACGATATTGAATATTTTTGACCAGCTTTTCAATAATGTTAAACAAAAACAAGAATCAATGAAAAAAGAAGTTGTTGTTTGGAGTTTGGTTTTTGCAGTATTGGCGGGAATGGCCGGTTGCCACT
>JARKOX010000104.1 GCA_029975525.1 Prolixibacteraceae bacterium
GGGCCAGTTGAAGGAAAGCGTCGCGGTGTTTGGGCGTGTCGTCGTACAGAACGAATTTCATGTCGCCCAGGTTGGTTGAAATCAGCACTTCATGCGTTTGGGCGCCGGTCCGGAAGAGAAAGGCCAGCAGGAAGAGTGTCACCAGAAAGTTCAGTCTCTTCTCTATTCTTCCACTTTTACTTTCATCCGGATGTCCTGCAGCGGACGGTCGGCCTGGTCGGTTGGTACGGGGGCAATTTTGTCGAGGATCTCAAGCCCTTCCACCACTTCGCCAAAAACAGTGTAGCCGCCATCCAGCGAGGGGTAGCCTCCCACGGTGGTATAAGCCTGCCGCTGGGCGTCGGTAAATTTTATTTTGGGAGCGATCTGAAAGAGGCTGTCGGCCTCGGCGCGCAGGGTGGCGACTCGAAGGTTGAACGCCTCCTGGTTTCCTTCCTGCCGGTATTTGTCAAGTTCGGCCTGGGCACGGGAAAACTGTTGCCTGAAAATATTTTGCTGAACTCCTGCATTCAGCTGGATCTCCAGGGTGTCCAATTCACCGGGGCGCCACACTTTCCCCTGAACGATATAAAACTGCGAGCCGCTCGACTGTGGGTCGGGGTTGATCGGGTCGGGTTTGCGGGCGGCGGCCAGCGCCCCTTTTTTATGGATCAGCGTGGGGATGATTTCGGCCGGCAGGGTGTAGCCGGGATCCCCGCCACCTACCCGTGCACCGGGCTGGGTGCTCTTCGACGCGGGATCGCCCCCCTGAATCATAAAATGGTTGATCACACGGTGAAACAGCAACTCGTCGTAAAAGCCTTCGCGGGCGAGTTTCAGAAAGTTGTCGCGGTGTTTGGGAGTCTCGTCCGACAGGCGCACTTTGATATCCCCGAAGTCAGTCGTAATCACGACCAACGGACTGTTGGCTGTTTTCCCGGCATTGCTGCACGAGAGGCCGGCGATCAGCAACAGGGCTGTCAACTCAAAAACAAATGTTTTCATTTTCAAATCCTGTGCCGGCAAAGGTAAAAAAAGGGGCGGTACCGTCTCTTTTTTTGGTTTGAAAGCAGCCTATTTTTTACCGGCGGACCGGAGGGGCGCCGAAAACCGGCTGCCGCATCGGGTTCTTCCGGCGAAAAGTGCAGCAGCGCTGTGCGTAAGGGGATGCCACATTTTGAGCGGCCTTATTGTCAAATCCGAATTTCAGGTTAAATTTGCAGACATATCAAATCCTTCCCGCGAAGGTGTTTGGTTATTGAGAAGAGGGGAGAGAACGGGCTCCGCGAACCTCTGGCAACCTGTCGCCCAACGGCTGAAAAGGTGCCAAAACCCGGCCGGAAACGGAGTGATAATTGTAACACTAAATCATTTGACAGACACTGGCGTTGCGATACAGAGAAAACGGTTGTGGAAAGTGGCTCCGGCCGCTGGGCAGCCATCGATGGTTTAATTTCTGACAGAAAAAATTAGTGCAATGACAATAAAAACTTCCGAAGAGATTAACCGGAAAATAAAAGCCGGCGAGGCAGTGGTCCTCACTGCCGAAGAGGTTTCGGAAATGGCCCGCAGCTGCTCGCCCGAAGAGATTGCCGAACGGGTCGATGTGGTGACCACCGCCACTTTCGGGGCCATGTGCTCCTCGGGGGCGATCATCAATTTCGGGCACTCCAGTCCGCCCATCCGGATGGAGAAGATCCGGCTCACCGGCGTTCCCTGCTACGAAGGGCTGGCCGCTGTCGATTCCTACCTCGGCGCCACGGCCTGCGATCCCGAGAAACCGGAATACGGCGGAGCGCATGTTATTCAGGATCTGATTGAAGGAAAAGAGATTGAACTGGAGGCGTGGGGAAAAGGTACCGACTGCTATCCGCGGAAGTATATCAAAACCCGCATCACCAAAGA
>JARKOX010000166.1 GCA_029975525.1 Prolixibacteraceae bacterium
GCAGGCTGAGTTGATTGTGATGAACTACTATTTATGAGATGTAATTTAAGCCCGTTGTTGTCGATCCGTCGCACCTATAATTTAAGCCGAGACCTTTAATTGTGTCCGATTTTTTTTATACTTTTCGTTTTGCGGATTATATTAATCTTCCGAAAATTAAGTATTTTAAAGAATCTTTAAAATAGGTGATTGATGTTTGTTAACATTTAATGCAATTAAGTTTCTATTGTTTTTTTCATTGTACACTTTTCGATATTTTTAGTTGTTTGATAAAGCTAAAAGAAATGAAGTTTGAAATAAATGTTTTACAATATATGATGAGAGTAAGGTTTGTCCTTTGTTGTGTTGTCCAGATACTGGTTTGGAATAGTGTTTCACTTAATGTGAGTGCTCAGGATAAGCAGGATTTTTTTAAAAGCTGGCACCACCACAAAGGCGCTCCCTTCTCTTTGTATGAGCATCTGAGTGGTATTGCCTGCGGACAGCTGGCGCAGCGGGAGGCGGAAGCCGGGAAGTTGCAGTCGCTCGGCGACTGGCAGCAGCGGCAGCAGACCATCCGCGAAACGCTGGAGGAAATTGTGGGTCCGTTTCCTGCAAAAACGGTCCTGAATGCCCGTGTGATGCGGACGATTGAAAAAGAGGGCTACCGGGTTGAACAGATCGTTTTTGAGTCGCAGCCCCGGTTTTATGTGACGGCTTCGCTTTACCTGCCTGCCGGACTGAAGCAGCAGGCTCCGGCGGTGATTTACTGCAGCGGCCACAATGCCACCGGCTACCGTTCGGAGGTGTACCAGCGCGTTATCCTCAACCTGGTTAAGAAACGATTTGTCGTTTTGGCATTTGACCCGGTGGGGCAGGGCGAACGGTTGGAATATTCCGATCCGGCGACCGGTCAGTCCATTGTTGGCGGGCCTACCAAAGAACACTCCGTGGCAGGGGCGCAGGCCTTTATTACCGGCAGTTCGCAGGCGCGTTACATGATCTGGGACGGCATCCGGGCGGTAGATTACCTCCTCACCCGGAAAGAGGTGGACCCGGCCAGGATCGGAATTACCGGCCGGTCGGGTGGTGGAACCCAATCGGCATATATTGCAGCCCTCGACGAGCGGATTTATGCCGCCGCTCCGGAATGTTATATCACCAACTTTAAAAGGCTGCTTCAGTCGATAGGCCCGCAGGATGCCGAGCAAAACCTTTTCCATGGAATTGCCCGCGGTATCGACCATCCCGATTTTCTGGCGGTGCGGGCGCCCAAGCCGGCCCTGGTGATCACTACTACCAACGATTTTTTCAGCATGCAGGGAGCCCGGGAAACCGCCCGACAGGTGGCGCGTATTTACGCCGCTTATAACCAAAGCGAAAATTTCAGCCTGACCGAAGATTACGGCGGTCACGAGTCGACCCGGAAGAACCGCGAGGCGATGTATGCCTTTTTTCAGCAGCATCTGCAAAACCCCGGATACGCCGGCGAAGAGGAGGTTTTATTGCTGACGCCGGAGGAGTTGCGGGTAACGGCTACCGGCCAGGTGGCCACGGCGCTGCAAAGCGAAACGGTTTTCAGCCTCAACCGGCAGGAGTCGGCAAAATTGCAGGAGAAGCTGCAGGAGGGCAGGAAAAATCCGGATATTCACCTGCCGGCAGCGCTTCGTTCGGCGCGGCAGCTTTCAGGATACCAGGATCCTTCGGAACCGGAAGAGCCGGTATTTGCCGGAAATATCAAAGGAGAGGGCTACACGGTAGAAAAATATTTTGTGGTTGGCGAGGGCGGTTGTGGATTGCCGTATTGGCTTTATGTGCCGGAAAAGCCAAACCGCAAAGCGCTGGTTTTTATTCATCCTGCCGGAAAAGAGGCCGATTCGTCCCGGCTCGTTTTGCTCCGCCGGCTGGCGGAAGATGGTTTTACGGTTCTGGCACCCGACCTGCCCGGTACCGGCGAGACACAACCCGCGGGCTACAGCGGCGACTCTTTTATTGGCGGTGTCTGGTATAACCTCTGGTACACTTCTGTGCTGACCGGCAGGAGCCTTGCCGGAATCCGGGCGGGCGATCTGGTGCGGCTGGTCCGCCTGCTGGAGCGAAATCCGGGGATTGCTGAAATTGCCGCCGTGGCCGAAGGTTCCATGTCGCCGGTGTTGCTGCATGCCGCAGCTTTTTGTCCCTCCATCTCCCGCGTGGCGCTGATCGGTCCGTTGGTGTCGTACCATTCGGTTGTGGCCAGCCGGGATTATGCTCCGGAGTTTATTCCCAATTGCGTTGCCGGGGCGCTGACAGGTTACGATCTGCCCGACCTGGCGGCTACTCTGGCTCCCCGGCCATTGCTGATGATGAATGTGAAAGACGGAACGAACCAGGTTGCCGGCCAACCGCAACTCGACCGGGAACTGGCCGTGGTGAAGGCTTCTTACCAGCTGAAAGGGGTTGAATCCCGCTTGCAGGTTTTACACGCTGACCGTGAAAAACAACTGGAACAGTTTGTTGCAGACTGGCTGAGGGGAGAGTAGAAAGCTTGTTTTTGATCCGAAAGTTAAAGACGAACAGGCTGTTTTCAGGAAAGTTTTGCGGATTTTAAAGGGCCAGTTGTACCACCGTAATCCCGGCGCCGCCAAACTGAACGTGTTCATCCTGAAAAGAGGCGACCATCGGTTCTGATTTGAGGTAGGCCCGGATCATCTCTTTCAGGATACCGTGTCCTTTTCCGTGGAGAATACGTAGCTGTCCCACTTCAAACATAATCGCTTCGTCGATGAAGGTTTGGATGTTGGCGATGGCCTCTTCGGCGCGTTGTCCGCGGATATCAATCTCTGGTTTGAAGCTGAGGCGCCGCTCGCTCAGGTCGCTGAGGAAGGACGAGCGCGGCTGTTTCTGTTCGCGCTGGATCTTTTTTGCTTCGTTGTTGCTCACCTTTTCGATATTTTTTACCGGCAGGGTGGTGATCAGTTGGCCAAAAGCAACCACGGCATTTTTGTCGGAAAGTTCGATCAGCTCGCCGGTGGTGTCCTGTCCTTTTATGCGCACTTTGTCGCCGGGAGAGAGCGTTTCGGGCGCCGGTTTTGGAGCGCCGGTTTTGGCAGTCTGGCTTTCGGGGCGGTTTTGGTTACGCCGTTTTTCGCGCTGCAGGAGTTTTTCCATTTTTTTGGCAATCTGCCCGTCTTCGGGCAACTCCTGCCGGGTGACGGTCTCTTTCAGCGTTTCGAGCTGTTTGCGGACGTTTTTGGTGCGTTCCTTTTCGGCCTGTGCTTCGCGGATCTCTCGAACGGTATTTTCAATGGTTTTGTTAACGCCGTTCAGCAGCTGGCGCGCCTCTTCCTTGGCCTGACTCAGGATCTCTTTGCGCAGTTGCCGGATCTCCTGCAGCTCTTTTTCATACTGGCCGGCCATCTGGTCCAGGTTTTTTTCGACCTGGTGGATTTTCTGGCGTTTGGTCTCCCAGTAGTGTTTGTCGCGGGTGATCGAACGCAGGTTTTTGTCGAAGTCGATATGTTTTTTTCCCACTTTTTCGGTGGCTTCCTGCAGGATCTCTTCGGGAAGGCCGATTTTACGGGCAATTTCGAAAGCAAAAGAGCTGCCTGGTTTCCCGATCTCCAGCCGGAAGAGCGGGTCCATTTTGTGGGAGTCGTAAAGCATGGCGCCATTTACCACGCCGGGAGTTGACGAGGCGAAATGTTTCAGGTTGGTGTAGTGGGTGGTGATGACGCCAAAAGTTTGCAGCTCATTCAGCCTTTTCAGGATCGACTCGGCGATGGCGCCGCCTAGCATCGGCTCGGTCCCGGTACCGAATTCGTCGATCAGAATCAGCGTGCGCGGCGTGCTGTGACGCACAAAGAATTTCATATTCAGCAGGTGCGAACTGTAGGTGCTGAGGTCGTTTTCGATCGACTGCTCGTCGCCGATGTCGATGAAAATCTGCTGAAAGAGGCCGGTTTTGCTGCCCTCCTGGATCGGGATGAGCAGCCCGTTTTGCAGCATGTACTGTAGTAGTCCTACTGTTTTGAGACAAACCGATTTTCCGCCGGCATTGGGACCCGATATCACCAGCAGGTGCTCCCCGGCGGTAAGCGTGATGTCGAGGGGAACAATTTTACGGTTTTCACGGCGCAGCGACAGCATCAGCAGCGGATGAACCGCCTGTTTCCAGTTGAGGAGGCTCTGGTCCGAAAAGTCGGGTTTGATGGCATTAAACTCGGCCGCCAGCAACGCTTTGGCCCGGATGAAGTCGATCTCGCCCAGAAATTCGCAGGAGTAGATCAAATCGTCGATGTAGGGGCGGATGTCGCTGGCAAAAACCGTGAGGATGCGGATGATTTCGCGGCGTTCGGCATATTCCAGTTCGCGGATTTCATTGTTCATCTCCACAATTTCCGACGGCTCCACATACGAGGTTTTGCCGGTAGCCGACTCGTCGTAGACAATCCCTTTCAGCTTTCGTTTAAAAGCCGAAGCAACGGGAATCACCGCGCGCCCGTCGCGGATCACTACCGAAGCGTCGTCGTCAACCAGCCCGTCGACACGCGCCTGTTTCAGGATCGATTGCAGCCGTTTCGAAATCGAAGACTGCAGCAGCAGCATCTCTTTGCGGATGCGCGCCAGATCGGGGGAGGCGTTGTCGCGGATCTTCCCGAACTTGTTCAGGATGCCGTCGATACGTTCGTAAATGTAGGGGTAGATCTGGATTTGCGAAGCTTTGCGGTAGAGGAGGGGCAGGATCTCCTGTTTTTCGGGATTGAAAAAAGCAACAATGGCGCGCAGGGTTTCGAGCGACCGTTTCAGGTCGAACAGCTCTTCCACTTCCAGAAAACGGCCTTCGAGCCTGATTTTGGCGAGGGCGCCCCGCACATCAAAATAGTTGCTGGTGGGAAAATGGTTAAACTCCCGCAGGATGCGGCAGAATTCGTCGGTTTCGCCCAACAGCCGGCTGATGGTTTCAAAGCTGGTTTGAAACTGCATGTGTTCCACCTCTTCCTCGCCCAGCGGACTGAGGCATCGGGCGCAGAGTAACTCGCGGATTCGGTCAAAGCCGATTTTTACTTCGAAATTTTCGGGATAAATCCCCTGCATGTGAATATTGACAAGTTAAGTGAAACAGAAGCCGGGCTGGTGAAAGCAGGCAGGGGTTCCGGAGTCTGTTTCCGGAACTCCCTGCAAGGTTACTATTTTTTCTTCATCTCTTCGAAAAAGTCATTCCCTTTGTCATCGACAATGATAAAGGCCGGGAAGTTTTCGACCCTGATCTTGCGGATGGCTTCCATGCCCAGGTCTTCAAAATCAACCAGCTCTACCGATTTGATGCTCTCTTTGGCCAGGATGGCTGCGGGGCCGCCGATGGAGCCGAGGTAGAAACCACCGTGTTTTTTACAGGCGTCGGTAACCTGTTGCGAGCGGTTTCCTTTGGCCAGCATGATCATCGATCCGCCCAGGCTCTGGAAGAGGTCCACGTAGGGATCCATACGGCCGGCCGTGGTGGGGCCGAAACTTCCCGAGGCCATTCCTTTCGGTGTTTTGGCTGGTCCGGCATAATAAACCGGGTGGTTTTTGAAATATTCGGGCATCGGCTTTCCTTCGTCGATCATCTTTTTAAGCTGTGCGTGGGCAATGTCGCGGGCCACGATAAGGGTGCCTTTCAGGTTGAGGCGGGTTTTGACCGGGTATTTGCTCAGTTCGGCCAGCACCTCCTTCATCGGGCGGTCGAGGTCGATATCCACAGCGGGCTGCAGGTGGGGCGCCTCTTTCGGCAGGAAACGGGCCGGGTTCTTTTCCAGCGCTTCCAGGAAAATTCCCTCTTCGGTGATTTTGGCCCTGATGTTACGGTCGGCGCTGCAGCTGACGCCAATTCCGACGGGGCAGGAGGCGGCATGGCGCGGCAGACGGATCACCCGTACGTCGTGCACAAAGTATTTTCCGCCAAACTGGGCGCCGATTCCGCTTTCGCGGCAGATTTTTTCGATGCGGGCTTCCCATTCCAGGTCGCGGAAAGCTTGTCCGCCGGCGTTACCTTCGGCCGGCAGGTGGTCGTAGTAGCCCGCCGAGGCTTTTTTTACAGCCGTGAGCGTAGCTTCGGCCGAGGTGCCGCCAATGACGACAGCCAGGTGGTAGGGCGGACAGGCCGACGTGCCCAGGTCCATGATCTTTTCCTGGATAAATTTTGTCAGGTTCTCTTCGGTCAGCAGCGACTTGGTCTGCTGGTAAAGGAATGTTTTGTTGGCCGATCCGCCTCCTTTGGTGATGAAGAGGAATTCATATTCGTTACCTTGTTCGGCGTAGATGTCGATTTGAGCTGGCAGGTTGGTGCCGGTGTTTTTTTCGTCCATCATGGTGAAGGGGACTACCATCGAGTAACGCAGGTTGCGGTCGCGGTAGGTTTCAAAGATCCCTTTCGACAGATGGCAGGCATCATTTGCGCCGGTAAACACATTTTCGCCTTTTTTGCCCATGACAATGGCGGTGCCGGTATCCTGGCAGGTAGGCAGTTCGCCTTCGGCCGAAACCACCTGGTTGAGCAGCATGGTGTGGGCTACAAAGCGGTCGTTGTCGGTAGCTTCCGGGTCTTTCAGAATGTCGGCAAGCTTTTGCAGGTGCGAAGCCCGCAGGTAAAACGACACGTCGGTGAAAGCTTCGCGGGCCAACAGTTCCAGGCCTTCGGGAGCAACTTTCAGGATTTTCCGGCCATCCACTTCGGTGGTCGAAACATATTCCCTGGTCAGCAACCGGTACTCCGTTGTGTCCTGCTGTACCGGAAATGGTTTTTGATAATTGAAGTCTGCCATATTTTCAATTTTTGCGTTACAATTGTAGTTTCAGTTCTTGGACAAAGATAACACTAATCGGCACGAGCTGAAATAAAACCCCCGCGGCCCGGCGAAAAATAGCTTTTAGGTAAAAATTACCCGCCCTGCAGCAGGTTCGGAAATGCCGAAGCGGCGCTGTCCGGGATTATCCGGAAACAGGCTGCGCGTAGGAATGGCTTCTTTGGCGAAGATAGAGTTCGAACCGGCGTGCCCAGACGTAGAGGAGGGCAAGAAAAAAGCGGGGAAAGATGAGCCAGGGGATGCTGAATCCGACGGCGACAAACAGCAGCGGGTCTTCCAGCTGCGAGTGCGAAATGGCGATGTGGTGGTTGAGCAGATCGGCCTCTTCGCGGCTCAGTTTGCCCTCTTCGGATTGGCTGATCATAATGGCGCCGCCATAAGAAAGGCCGAGGGTGTAAGCCACCATCCACAAAAAGCCGGTTTGCGACGGAAGCCCCATGACCCGCAGCAGCGGATGAAGCGGCTTTACCAGCCATTCGAGCACCTTGAGTTCGCTCAGCAGTTTTTGAACAATCAGCAGCAGGTTAACCAGCACCACAATTTTTATCGAAGTAATGGAGATGGCCTTGAGCCAGTCAAGGAATGCCGCCGTAAAATTTTGCTGTACCGGCGCACTTCCCGAAAGGATCTCGCCCGGCTGGGCCGGTAACACCAGATTGAGCAGCCAGGCTGCCAGAAAGCTGGCCGAGAGGCGCACCAGAATCATCCGCAGGGCCGACGAACCGGTTTTGCGCTGGATGCCGGTTTCTACAATCAGCGCATGGGCGATCAGGCACATGTTGGCAAGGATCAACCCTTCGCGCGCCGGAATCCCCAGCGTTGACATGACGGCGATTGACGAATAGATGTTGGTGAAAAAGCTGGTGATCAGCACCACCGAGGCGCTCCCCGACAGGCCAAACCAGTTAAAAAAGGGAGCGACCAGCCGGGCGATTTCGGCCAGAATTCCCAGGTAGTCGATCAGGAACACGGCAAAAGAGACGGGGATGGTAAGCTTCAGCAGCCAGACGGAAGTTCTGGTTCCCTGCGGAATTGCCGCGCGGATGGCGCGCCGCAGTATGCCTTCGTTGTTCGGGGAAGCCGTTTCTTCCCGTAAGTTTTGCATCATGTTACTTTTTTCAGCGGCAAAATTACAAAACTATCGGCGCGAAGTGTCGTCGTTTTTATTTTTCACCAGATTGCCCACAGGAGTATTTTGTCTGCTTTATTCATCAGGCAGCTCCTTTATTGGTTTCCCGTGGCTGCATTCCAAAGCCCCTCTAAATCTCCCCCAAAGGGAGACTTTTGAGATGGTGTATGTTTCTTTTCCCATGCACTTTTTTAAGCCCCTTCAGGGAGTTGCCTGCCTGCAGCAGGCAGGGGTGAAAACTATTCGTACTTCAGTGCCTCCACGGGGTTGCGGGTTGCCGCGCGCCAGCTTTGCCAGCTTACGGTTAACAATGCGATTGTCAGTGCAATAATTCCTGCCAGCGCAAAAATCCACCAGCTCAGGGATGTTTGGTAGGCGAAGTTTTCGAGCCAACGGTGCAAAACAAACCAGGCCATCGGAGTGGCTATCGCAAAAGAGATAATGACCCATTTCAGGAACTCCCGGTTGAGCATTTCCAATATTTTTGAAACCGTTGCCCCATTTACCTTACGGATACCGATCTCTTTTATTCGCTGGTTGACAGAGTAAACAGACATTCCCAAAATTCCCAGGAGACTGATGCCGATAGCCATCAGACAAAAAAGCAAAGCCATGTTTTTCAGTCGAATTTCCTGTTGGTATTTTTCAGTAAGCAGGTCATCGAAAAAACTGTAGGAAAACCCCCGCTGGTTACGGTACTGGCGATATACGTCCCGGATGTATTTTATGGTCTCTTCCCGGTTTTGCGCCGCGATTTTTACGTTCAGGGTCATAATGTTCTGAGGATCGTTGAGCAGCATAACCGGCCCGATCGGGTGGTGCAGCGGACGAAAATGAAAATCTTTAACTACGCCGACAATGACATTGTTCCCGATACGTTGCCCGATGGGATCGGCAAATCCGAGCATTTTTTCGGCTGTTTGGTTGATGACAACCGGAATCGACACCGTATATTGCTTACCCTCCTGCCTGCTTTTTTTCGATTTTTCCCACTCTTTCCAAAAAGCGCTGTAATCCATTTGCAGGAACTGGCCCTTCACCATTTCGAGTTGGTAGGTTTCGGCAAAATCTTCGTCTACCCAAAACAGGGAGATATTTAAACTGTCGGAAACGCCCTGGTGGTTTAACGATAGTGTGGTTTCCCAACCAAAATCGACCGGGGCGTAGCAGCTGGCTGAAACGCTTAATACCTGCGGGTTTTTCTTCAGCTCATTTTTAAATTCGGAATTGTTGTACCACAAGCCGGTTGGGACCACGACAATGTTTTGGTGATTCAATCCGAGATCTTTATTCCGGATGTAGTTGAGTTGTTTGAGAAACACGAGCGTGGTTACAATGAAAAAGATGGCGATGCTGAACTGTACCGAAACCAATATCCGGATAAGTCCGGTTCGCGATCCGGTGAGGGTTCCGCCTTTAAAAATCCTTATCGGACTTAAGGAGGCCAGAAAAAGCGACGGGTAAATGCCGGCAGAAGCACCGGTTGCAAGCGTAATGATCAGCAGGTTGAAGATGAGCCTGGAAGACAAGTTGAGATGAAGTTCCTGTCCGGTAAGCTCATTAAACCAGGGGAGGAGCAGAACAATAAAAACCAGCGCAGCCACCGTTGCCAGCAGCGTTTGAAAAACCGACTCGCCCATAAATTGTCCGATGATATGACTTTTTCCGGCCCCGTTTACCTTTTTAATCCCGATTTCGGTTGAACGTTCCGAAGCCCGCGCCACCGAAAGTACCGAGAAGTTGAGCGACGCCATCAGGATAACCAGGAGAGCTAAACCGGAGAATATCCAGACGTATTTGTAGTGGCCAATATTTTTGTCGTAAATACTTGTTTGATAGTCAGAGTGAAGGTGGATATCGGCCAGCGGCTGAAACAGAAGTTTATCGGTTTTGTTGGAATAACGGCTGATGTGGTTGGTTACCTGTGATAAAAAAGTTTGATCGATTTGAGCATTTTCGCGCAGTTTGATGTAAACATGAACGTGACTTTTATCTCCCCAGTGGTTAGAATAACCCGCAACTTCGCGGTTGACTTCGGTGAGGATATAACCAAAATCGATGTGTGATTGTAACGGAATCCGAACAACACCGGTTACTGTATAAACTTCCTTGGTGTACTTATCGATGATAATTGTTTTACCGAGGGCCGGTTCGTTTCCGAAAATTTTCCGGGCCACTTTTTCGGTAAGGATAATTCCTGATGGATTTTGAATAGCATCAAAAGCCTCACCTTCAATAAAAGTGAATCCGTTAAAAATGGAAAAAAAGTCATTATTGACCCACACCGGGAGGGCCTCAATTTTTTCACCGCCTTCTTCTTTTTGTAAAGGTGAATCTTCAGAGCCGTAACTGAGGTATGTTGCATATTCAATTTGGGGATAGTCTCTTTTTAAAGTTGCTGGAACAGGACGGTAACAACCTGCAGATTTTAAAATTTCGTTCCCCTGTTTCGACAAGGTCAGTACCCGGTAAATCTGCTGGTAATCCATGTGAAACTTATCGAAGTTCAGTTCATTGAAAACCCAAAGGTAGATAAGCAAACCGGCAGCAATACCGAACGTAAAACCCACAAACGTGATGAGCGAAAACAGCGGCTTTGCCACCATTCGTCGGATAAAGTATTTTAATTGATATTTCATGATAGCTCTATTTTACAAGCATTACGATTCGTTCGTTGGTGTCTTTTTTCAGTGTTTGGGCGAATTTTTTTAACGCTACAGACTTTACATTGTCTGAATTAAGCTCATTCGTTTCCATATAATCTTTTAGTTTTTCCGGAAATACCAGCATTCCCATTTCTCCTCGTGGAGTTACATATTCAGGCCAGAATGGTAACCCGTTGTCAATGTCATTCTGAAAATTGATGGTTGGTTTGGATATTGGTACAGGCGGAGTAAATTCCGCCGATAAACCGGAGGACGTTGTTGTAATATCTGCTAAAGGCAATTGCGTAAGCGAATGAGTTGTTTTGTTGTAAATGGCTTTATGACTTTCACTTTTTCCGCTTTCTCCATGACGGTAAAACTCCAAGAAAAGGTACTTGTCATTTTCCTGGATATTTGTTATCAGAAATTTGTTTTTCAGTTTTTTACTGGTTTGATACCATTCTTCATCGGTAATTTTTTGCGAACCAAAATTGAACACATAAACAGGTATTAGCCTGTTGGGGGGGACAAGCCTGAAAATGGTGTCGTTAAAACTTTTCATAAACGAAAAGGCACCTTTGTATTCCCAACTGATAATTGAATTGATGCTACGGATAAGGCTGCTCGTTATGGGATGTTCCAGTTTGTCGAATTGGGTGAACTTGCACAGAGTGTCACCGTTCAGGCTAAAAGTGGCCATCATAAGACCATTTGCAGATGCTGTCAGATGGGAATTTACGCCAGCATAAAAAGTGGAGGAAATTCCCAAAATTTGCGTGGAAGCCAAACCCGGAGTGCCGCTGTAATAACCTTCTTTACCGGTGGCTGAAGGCTCGCCTCTGAAAAATGACCCGTCATTTTTACTTTCTGTTGTTTCAGGCAACTGAAGTTGTTTTTCAGGTTTTAATTCATAGTGAAGTAAACTTACCTTTTCGTTGGGATAATCAGTTGCCTTGTAAAATATTCGGTTCCCGGCCACGCTGACATGGTTTCCCCAAACGCCTTTGTAACTTTCCTTGTCGAAATAACCAAACAATATTTGTTTGTTAAGTATGCGGTTGGTGACATTACTCTGTGCAATGGGTTCGATATATTCTCCGTCAATGGAAAATGAATGTACCCCAAAGTTATTGTAGAGGATTATATTTGTTGTGGTGAACGCTACGTTACCTCCCATGTGCGGGGCAAAATAGAGCGAATCATCCGGAATGCTTAGCTTAATATATTGGATATCTTTTCCAATCTCACTTAGATTAAATTTTTTCACCGGAATTTTTTTTGTGAAATCGATGATAACCGGCGGATTATTTGAATCAACACTTCTGTCTTCCTTCCACCGAAAACCTTTTGGCAATTTCGCCAGCGAATCGGCCCATTGTTTTTCGCGTTGTTCCCTTAGTGAAGCTTCGTGTTCAAGTTGTTCTTCTTCGGTGAGGATTTGTTTCGCGAGCGATTTTTCATCGGTTTTCAGGCGGTTGCTGTTGCATGCCGCCAAAACCAAAATTGCAGCTAATATTAGAACAGATTTTTTCATTTTCGTTGTTTCATTATTATTACAATGGTTTCGTGATTATCAGCTTTTTGCGCAAGGTCCAGAAAAACTGCTTTTTTCTTATCGGGTGCGGAAGAATTCAGAAAATCGTCAGTTTTTATATGTTCCTTTAAATCAATTCCTTTAACCGACATCAGAAATTCCCCGTGTTCGGAGACGGGAAAGTACGGCCAGAAAGAAAGTCCGCCATCAATATCATTTTCTAAACTGAATTTCCAATTATTAGGGTCATATTGGATATGTTTCAGTGTCTTGTTTTTTCTGTCATAAATTGCATGATAAAATTTCACTTTCTTATTCCTTCTGGCATTCGGGCTATTGTACCCTTTAGTATAGTGTATTAAAACATAACTATCGCTGATGCTTAAGGACTTTAAAATGAATTTATCATCCAAATTATATTTGGGATCCATGGCATCCTGAATTCTGTCAATTTTATATTCACCAAGGTTTAAAGTGAATTCTGGAATTAACCTGTTTGGCGGAACAACCCGGAAAATTGTATCGGAATGTGCTTCCCTGAAAAAGTAATTTCCTTTGTACTGAAAGGAAGAACCAAAGTCGGGGCTTCTTGATACGGTGGATGTATAATTTTCAATTTTCTGATTTCCGGGAAAGGAACAAAGTGTATCTCCATTTGCCGAATAAATGGTTAGCATATCTTCATTTCTTTTGGGATGCCCTTTTTTTGTGAACAGGTTGCTCCCGAGAGGAACCACGTTATACGAGTTCTTACCAGTGTAAGCAACTGGAGTCCCAATTCCCTTGTATTTACTTTTATTCTCGATGTTTTCAGGCAACGACAGAGGCAGTTTGTTACAGTCAACCTTCATCAGGTTCGAAATGCCACTTTCTTCATCTTCATAATTGTAATACAGATTGTTGCCAATCAGGTAGGGGGTGTTGTTGGCTCCTTTAATTGTTGAATTACTTCCTCCTTTTATGTAATTCTTCCCTAATTCAAAATTGTGTAACTCATTGCTGCATATTGTTTTTAGCAACTTGCCTTCAGACGAATAAAGCAATATTCCAAGATAATTATAGGCAACAACAAAATCTTTGTTTTTAATAACCATCAGCGGAAGTTCCTGTTTATAATCTACATCCGACTTAAAAGTCACCTTTCCTGTAAATGCCGAATCTTCAGGTCTTTGTAATCTGATGTATTTAATTTCGCTTACTAAGTCCGACAAGGCAAATTTCCCGTACTGATTTAAGTTTCCTGCAATATCAATGATTTCCGGTGAATTTTGGGGGTCGATTTTCCTGTCCCCTGTAAACCGAAATCCTTTCGGCAATTTGGCAATCGAATCGGCAAGTAGCTTTTCGCGTTCAGCACGTTTCGCATCCTGTTGTGCCAACTGTTCTTCTTCTGTTAGGATTTGGTTCGCTAACTTTTTTTCGTCGGTTTTCAGGCGGTTGCCACCACAGGATGGGAGTAGGTTCACTATCAGTAATAGTGTCAAAATATAATAACCATAGTTTTTCATAGCATATTCTTCAAAAATTGATTGCTCTGCTGGTTATGACTTACCGTTAATAATTTTGTTGTCGGAGAAAAAGAAGATTCCTTCATTTTTCTACTTTATTATTCATCAGGCAGCTTCTTCATTGGTTTCCCGTGGCTGCTTCCCAAAGCCCCTCTAAATCTCCCCAAAAGGGAGACTTTTGAGATGGTGTATATTTCTTTTCTCATGCACTTTTTTAAGCCCCTTCAGGGAGCTGTCTGCCTGCAGCAGGCAGGGGTAAAAATTATTCATACCGCAGCGCCTCCACGGGGTTGCGGGTTGCCGCGCGCCAGCTTTGCCAACTAACCGTTAGTAGCGCAATTCCCAATGCCAGCAAACCCGCCAGTGCAAAAATCCACCAGCTCAATTCGGTTTTGTAAGCAAAGTTTTCGAGCCATTTGTGCATTGTGTAGTAGGCAATTGGCGTGGCTATTACAAATGCTGTGGCTACCCATTTCACAATATCCTGATTCAATATACCAACTACCTCCATTGTTCTTGCCCCGTTTACCTTACGGATGCCGATTTCTTTAATTCTCCGCTCGACAGTGTACCAAGTCATTCCAAATAAGCCAAACGAGTTAAGCAGAATACTGATCAAAGTGAAAAATGAAATAATTCGAGATGATTGTGTATAGCTTTTATGAAGTTTGTTAAACTCATCACGTATAAATATATAACTGAAAACATTGTCCGGGAAATGCTGGTCCCACCTGGTTTTTATTTCAGCTATAGCTGGAGCAAGCCCTTTTTCAGCAAGTTGTAAATGTAGAACCGGAAAGCCTGTTGCTTTTTCGAAATCGAATGGGAGAATAATGGTCGGCTTAACTTCCGTGATAAAAGATTCGGTATAAAAGTCTGCAATTACACCTTTTATGGTAAGCTTCTTATTGAAAACAGGCAAGGTTTGACCAATTGGATCACCATTGATAAACTTCTTTACAAATGATTCATTTACAATCACCTGCTTGTTGCTTGATTTTTCATCACTGCTAAAACCAATGCCATTCACCAATTTAAAATTGTGTGTCTTTAGAAAATCACTATCGAAATGATAATAAAGAACAGGAATCAATTCTTTATCCTCATGAATCCAGGTATTTAGAAAATTTGAACTTGAAATACACGCAGAACTAACGTAGTTCATTCGGATGACTTCTTCTTTAAAAGTTTTCAGCTTTTGAGGAGGTATATTATATCCATTTACTTCAATGATATTTCTATTAATATCAGCAGTTTGCGAAATAAAATTTAGCTGTTTGCTATAAAACATTGCTCCTGTGATCAGGACTATGGAAATTATAAATTGTAGAGTAACAATTCCGTTTGCCATCTTTGCCTTAAACCGGGGAATTCCAATTTGATGTAATTGAGTTAACGGACTTTTGTCAATTCGAAACAACAAATACAACGAAGGAATGAAGGTTAATAAGATTATAAGTAAAAAATAGCCTGCTAAAACTGTTCTGTCAAAAGCAAAATATGAAGATAGATGTGCATCGAACAGTGAATTAAAAACAGGAATAAACAAAATGGCAAGAATAAACGAAAATACAAAAGCGACTATAACTGCCAGAAATGTTTCACTTATCAGTTGAATTTGTAGATGTTTTCTATCTGCTCCAAGAACTTTTTGGATTCCGTTATTTTTTTCGTTTTTGAATATTCTTACCAAGTACATGTTTATGTAGTTGAAGGCAGAAATGATCAATATTGCAATTGCGGCAGAAATACCAATGAAAAGAAGGAGTTTGTCGCGATGCATTAGAAATTCCCAATTTGTTTGAGTTTCTGTTGTATCAAAATATACATCTTCAAGAGGCTGCAGGTAGTACTCACAGGTTTTGGACATTCTGGGAAGAGTTGCTCCATCTGCTTTCATTTTGGCAAGTACAGAAGTTGCTGATTCTTCTTTATCAAGCTTGATAAATGTTACTCCACCAAAATAGGTATTCTGATCGATAGCAAGAAGAACATTGAATTTCAGAAAAGAAGATGCTTTTGAATCGTCTATTAAAGAAGTAATTTTGAATAAGTTTTTACCATTTTCGTTATTCAGAGTGAATATTTTTCCAATAACCTCACTGTCTCCAAAGATTAATTTTGCGGTACTTGCTGTCAAAGCCGCTTCTCCCGGTGTAGAAAGTGTTCTTTTTAGGTTGCCGGTTTTTACCGGAATCAAGAATAATTCTCCAATATTATTATCAGTGTGTAATGCCAAGATTTTATCTGACTTAAATTCTTCTGTTTCGAAAACGGTGTTGGGTTGTTGACTCTGAAAACGGCAGTAAGTCTCGACTTCAGGATATCTTTCTTTCATTAGGCTAGGAAGTTTAGGTAAAATGAATGACGTTTTTTCTTTGCCTAGTTTATCCATCGGATTATCACTTTTGAGCAAGAAAATTCGATTTTTATCGGGGCTTCCTTTTGAGATTTGCCATTCACTTGCAGTAAAAGCGATTAACAAGTTTACACAGGTAAGTCCGATAACCAAACTCAAAATTGAAACTACCGTGAAAATTTTATTTCGTTGCCAGTTTCTAAAAATCAATATTAAAAAAGGCCATGGTTTCATCTTCAATTGTTTAGTTAGGTTGTTAATTTATGCATACAGTCATCTCCCTCCTTTTTGTGAATGTTCGGGAAGGTTAGCAGTGGCTTCTTACACCAGCACTTCCCCCATCTGCTTCTTTACTTCTTCGGTAATGATCATGCCGTCGAACAGGTTGATGATGCGATGAGAAAATCCGGCGTCGTGCAGCGAGTGGGTTACCATGACAATGGTGGTTCCTTCGCGGTTCAATTCGGTGAGCAGGTTCATCACCTCCAGTCCGTTTTTCGAGTCGAGGTTACCGGTTGGCTCGTCGGCAAGGATCAGCTTGGGATTGGCTACCACGGCGCGTGCGATGGCCACGCGCTGCTGCTGCCCGCCCGACAGTTGTTGCGGAAAATGTTTTCTGCGGTGGCTGATCTGCATCCGCTCCAGCACCTTCTCAACCATCTCTTTGCGTTCTTTGGCGCTTAATTTCAGGTAGATGAGCGGAAGCTCCACATTTTCATAGACATTCAGCTCGTCGATGAGGTTAAAGCTCTGAAACACAAATCCGATGTTGCCTTTCCGGAGCAAAGTGCGGTTGCGTTCCCTGAAACCTCCAACTTCCATCCCGTCGAAATAGTATTCGCCGCCGGTTGGGTTGTCAAGTAATCCGATGATGTTGAGCAGTGTTGATTTGCCACAGCCCGAAGGGCCCATCACCGCTACAAATTCGCCCTTCTGGACATGGAGGGTTACATTATTCAACGCACTGGTTTCAATCTCTTCCGTGCGGAATACTTTGGTTAAGTTGACTGTTTTGATCATGTTATTGAATTTTTATTTCTTTAAAATACTTTACCACACAGACACATAGTTTACATAGAAGAATTAAAACTTTTGTGTACTATGTGCCTATTGTGGTCATCTTTTAATTAACTATTTAAACGTTATTCTGTCATTTGTCCCAAACATTTCGTAACCACTGGTGATCACTTTTTCTCCAGGGCTCAGGCCTTCGAGCACTTCGTAAAACTGCGGGTTTTGTTTGCCAATGCGGATATTGCGTTTAACAGCCTCGTCTTCATCTTCGTTCATCACATATACCCATTGTCCGCCGGTGCTTTGGAAATAGCCGCCCCGGGACAGCAGGGTTGTCTTGGCCGATTCTCCCAGTTCAAGTTTGATGTGATAAGTTTGGCCGGTCCGGATGTTGGCCGGAAGATTTTCGGAAAAAACCATGTCGATTTGAAACTGACCGCTTCGGACTTCGGGATAAACTTTTCGGACGACAAGATTAAAGTTTCTGCCGCTGCGTTCAAAAGAGGCCGGGAGGTCGCGCCTGACGCGGTCGATGTAATGTTCGTCGATAAGCGCCTTGATTTTGAAGTTGTCCAGTACATTGATTTGTCCGATACGCTGCCCCTCGTTGATGCGTTGCCCGATTTCGGCATCCAGCATTCCCAGTTGTCCGTCAACCGGCGCTTTAACATTGAGGTTGTCGAGGCGTTCGCGAACCAGTTCGAGCATTTTTCGCATTTTGGTCAGGTCGTTTTCAAGGGTTTGCATCGAGGTGACCCGGATGAGGGAGTCGTTTCTGGCCTTCAGCCGGTTGATCTCCAGCAGGTTTTCTTCGTATTCGAAATTCTCTTTGGCCTGCAGAAACTCTTCTTTCGAAATTAGCCCCTCGCCAAACAAAGTGGTGTATTGTTCGCAGGTTCGCCTTTTCCGGTTCAGTTGGTAGCGGCTGTCCAGCAGGTTTTTTCGCGATTGGATCAGCTCGGTCTCAAAGTTTATCCGGGTGTTGCGCAGGTAGTTTTCCTTTTCGGCCAGTGCCGCTTCGCTGTTGAGGATGGTTTGGTACAACTGTCGGTTTTCGAGCCGGAGGATAATGTCTCCTTTTTTTACTATTGAGCCTTCTTCAATAAACCGTTCCTCTACCTGGCCGCCTTCGATGGCGTCAAGAAAGATGGTGGTGATCGGTTCAACCTGGCCGACCACGGTAATGTAGTCATTGAATATTCCTTCCTCAACCGTACTGATGGTCAGCTTGTCTTTTTCGGTCCGGTAGGTCGAAATATTTTGGGTGAAGGTTATTTTGAACAGCAAAAATCCGCCCAACAGGATTCCGGCCGTCCAAATCAAATGTTTGGGGCGTAACCCTTTTTTCTTTTCAATCACTTTGTCCATTCCCATGTGAAAATGTTATTTCAGGTTTTCGTTTTCGTTGTTTTCTTCCCAGAACCTCTTCCCGGAATAAAAATCTATCACCCGCTGTTGTATTTCGTACGTCAGTTTTGCCCGCAACAGCTGGCTGGCCGCATTTCCGAGCCGGTTTTGAACGGTGTAGAGTTCGATCACGCCAATCAGCCCCTGTGTGTATTTTTTCTGAGCAGCTTCAAAGGCGAGCTTGTCGGCTTCAAACTGTTTTTCGGCCTGGCTGGACTCCTGGATTGCCGCTTCCAGTTTGTTGCAATCTTCCACGATGTTATAAAAAAGGTTTTGCCGGGCCTGTTCAAGTCTGGTTTGGGCCTCTTCGGAGGCCAGCCGGGACTGGGTTACGCCAATCCGGGCCATCTGTTTCGAAAAGAGCGGGATCGATAAATAGGCCCCTATCGACTGGTTGCGGTTGTTTCTGATTTGTTCGGCGAACGGGATTACCCGTCGGTTAGCATCTTTGTTGGTTTCGTAAAAGCCGGTGTTGTATGCAGCCTGTAGCCTGATTGAAGGGAAAAAAGCAGCCTGGCTGATACGAATGCTTTTCAGGCTGGCCTGCCATTCATTTTCACGCTGCCTGATTTGGGGCGACCAAGAGATATGGTGCGCAAAAAGTCCGGAAGGATCGGGCAGGGCGGGAGTGGCGAGGATGACCGGCTCTTCGGGAGGGAGCAGTTCGAGTGTTTTCCCGGGCCCGGTATTCATCGTTTTTCGCAGGGAGATCAGCGCCGAAGCCAGGTTGTTGCCGGTCTGGATACAAAACAGCTCTTCTTTTTCAAGATTTGCTTTTACTTCCAGCAGGTCGGCTTGCGATTTCAACCCGGCTGCGACCAGCGCTTCTGTTTTTTTTAGGTTCAGCGCCGACAGCTCTTTTTGTTCAGTGGCTATTTTTAGCAGCTCTTCAAAATAGATGACATCGAAGAAAGCGTTCATTATTGAAAAAGCCAGATCGTCTACCGCGTTTAACCGGTTGTTCTCGGCCGCTTGTTTCCTGAATTTTTGGTAACTGATCTGGTTCTGGAGCGAAAAACCACGAAACAGGTCGAAGGAGGTCCCGGCAGTGTAATAATTGTTGAAAAAAGCGGTGTTGATCATATCATTGGTGTTGGGATCGACCGAACGGCCAAAGTTCATTCCGGCGCCGGCGCCGGCAGACGCTCCCGGTAAAAGATTCCATCTGGACTGCCGTAGCGATTGTTCGGCCATTTTTTCAGTCAATATGGCCTGGTGCACCTGCAGGTTGTTTTTTATCCCGTACGAGATGCAATCGTTTAAAGTCCATTTCTCCTGCGCTGACAATTGAAAATTCAATAACAGGAACAATAGGAAACAGGGCGGCAGCTTCATCTTCGATGGTTTTAAAGAAATGTTGAGCGATAAAAATGCCAGATTTAATGGTTGTTGTATATCAGTGGGTTGTGTTTGGTCTTAATTGGAAGGTGTTTAAACTATTGACAGTTTTCTGTAAAATATGTTTACACAATATAGGTTTTGCCTGTTCGAAAATATACATTTGAAAGAAAAAGGTATGGCCCAAGGAAATGTCCTGGTAGTGGATGATAATAAAAGTATCCTGAGCGCCCTTGAGATTTTACTGTCCCCTGAATTTCAGCTGGTAACCACCCTTTCCGATCCGGGACAAATTCCGGTAGCGTTGCGAAAAAACGAATACAACCTGGTGGTGCTCGATATGAATTTTAATGCCGGCATTAATACCGGAAATGAGGGAATTTACTGGCAGGGACGTATCCGGGAGATTAATCCGGCGATTTCGGTGGTTATGATAACGGCATTTGGCGATATTGAGCTGGCCGTAAAAGCCTTGAAAGCAGGCGCCATTGATTTTGTATTAAAGCCCTGGGATAACCAGAAGTTGCTGGCAACTTTGCTTGCTGCTTTGCAACTCAACCTTTCCAAAAATGAAGTTTCGCAACTGAAGGAGAAGGAGCAGGAGCTGAAAAGGGAGCTGAACCGCGATCAGAAATTTATCATTGGTTCCTCTCCCCGGTTAATGAAGGTGTTAAACCTGGCGCGTAAAGTAGCCAAAACCGATGCCAATGTGCTGATAACCGGGGAGAATGGAACAGGTAAGGAGTTGATTGCCCGCGAAATACACCGGTTGTCAACCCGTTCGGGCGAAGTGCTGGTGAGTGTGGATATGGGGGCTGTCAGCGAAACGCTTTTTGAAAGCGAACTGTTTGGGCATGTGAAAGGGGCTTTTACCGATGCCCGCGAAAACCGTCCGGGGAAATTTGAAACCGCCGACAAAGGAACCCTCTTTCTCGATGAAATCGGAAACCTTTCGTATCATTTGCAGGCCAAACTGCTGGCCGCCATTCAAAACCGGCAGATCTCACGTATCGGCTCCAATCAAACCATCCCGGTGGATATCCGGCTGATTTGCGCCACCAACAAAAACCTTGAAAGTATGGTTCACGACGGATTATTCCGCGAAGACCTGCTCTACCGCATCAATACCATTCAGATAGAGGTGCCGCCCCTGCGCGAGCGGGAAAATGATATCCTGGTGCTGGCCGATTTTTTTCTGAAAAAATTTATGTCGAAGTACAATAAACCGGGATTGAAAATTAACCAGCAGGCGCAGGAAAAACTGTTGAAATACCAGTGGCCCGGGAATGTCCGTGAACTGCAGCACACGATTGAAAAAGCAGTGATTCTGAGCGAAAGCGCAGTGCTGAAAGCGGATGATTTTTTTATGCGCCCGGTGATTGCCCGCGAAAATGGAGATCCGGTGCAGAAGCTTGAAGAGATGGAAAAACGGATGATTTTACGGGCCATCGAAAAAAACAATGGCAATTTCAGCGTTGCCGCAGAGCAACTGGGAATCACCCGTCAAACATTGTATAACAAAGTAAAGAAATTTGGGATATGATCAGCCGGAATATTTATGTTATCATAGTGTTGAGGGTGCTGGTGATTGTTTTGCTGTCGCTGGCAGCAGGCTGGCTGGCCGGTGTCAAACATCTTTATTTTCCTGCTTTTTTAGTCCTGACGGCCATTGTCGGGGTAGCTTTCAGTCTGGTACATCACCTGAACTCGACTAACCGGAAACTTTGCTATTTTTTTGAGTCGGTTCAAAATGAAGACTCCATGCTTGGGCTTCGTCTTGAGCCTAAAAATAAAGTGGCCCAGGAGCTGGAGCAGGCTCTGAATAAGATTAACCAGCGGATTCAGCAGCTTAAAATTGAAAGCCGCCAGCAGGAACAGTATTTTCAAATGTTGCTGGAACACGCTGCTACCGGACTTATCACATTCAACTCCAAAGGATTTATCCTGCATGCCAACTCGGCTGCCAAAAAAATGGTTGGCGCCGGAATTTTAACCCATATCCGGCAAATTGAAAGGATTAACCAGAAGTTGTATCTGAATATTTTGAACATCAAACCTTTTGAGCAAAAGCTGGTTTCGCTGCCCACCGAAAAGGGAGCTGTCGACCTTTTGCTGAAAGCGTCATTGTTTAAAATTAAAAATGAAGAGTTGGTGTTGCTGGCCATTCAGGATATCAAAAATGAGCTCGACGAAAAAGAGTTGGATTCGTGGTTCCGGCTGATCAGGGTTTTAATGCATGAAATCATGAATTCGATCGCGCCGATCACTTCGCTCTCTGAAACTCTCAGCCGCTACTATACGGTTGGCGACCGGGCAGTGTTGCCTGACGAGCTTAGCGGACAGGTTATCCAGTCGACTATCCGCGGATTAAATGTGATAAAAGAACAGGGTAACAGCTTGATCGCTTTTGTGGAATCGTACCGGAAATTTACTCGCCTGCCCAAACCTGAAAAGAAGCTTTTTAAAGCTTCTGAGCTGTTAGACCGTGTGAAAATTCTTTACTATTCACTTGAAGATAGCCGCAATGCCGGGTTGAAGGTTACGGTAACGCCACCCGGGCTGGAAATTTTTGCTGACGAAAGCCAAATATCGCTGGTGCTGATTAATCTGGTGAAAAATGCTTTGCAGGCCAATGAAAAGAATGCTGCCGGAGAAATTGAGGTGGTTGTCTGTCAGAACACCCATCTCCGGCCCGAAATCCTGGTGAGAGACAATGGACCGGGGATTGCTGCTGAGATGATGGATGAGATTTTTGTCCCTTTTTTTACGACGCGGGAAAACGGATCCGGAGTCGGCCTCAGCATTTCCAAACAGATCATGCGGCTTCACGGCGGAAATCTTCATGTGCGATCAGTTCCCGGTAAAGAAACCGTGTTCCGGATGACTTTCTGATGAGCGGCAGGGAACATTTTTTCACCTCAGGGTAAACAACTCTGGCGGGAACCCCTATTTTTGCCCGCATGGAATTTCTCAGCGATTATGGGTTGATCGGATTGTTTCTGGCCAGTTTCCTGGCGGCGACGGTTTTGCCGTTTAGTTCGGAAGCGTTGCTGACGGTGCTGCTGGCCGGCGGCTCCGATCCGTTGTGGTGTGTGGCTGTTGCCAGCGCCGGCAACTGGCTGGGCGGCATGAGCAGCTACGGCCTCGGCTGGCTGGGGCGTTGGGACTGGCTCGAAAAATACTGGCGCATCAAGCGACAGGCCGTCGAAAAATGGCACGACCGGCTTTACCGGCGCGGGGCCATCTTCGCTTTTTTTTGCTGGCTACCCGTGGTCGGCGATCTTTTTGCCGTTGGATTGGGGTTTTTGCGTCTCGATGTCCGGCTGGTGGCCCTCTTTATGCTGCTCGGAAAAACGGCCCGCTACGTGGTGTGGGCCTGGCTCAGCGGACTGGTGGTGTGACGGCCGGACAGGGTGGTGTCCGCTCCTTTTTACCGTAATTCCCGGGTAACAGCTTTCCGCTTCTTTCTGATCTTTTCCTGAAATTTTAATTCATTTGACTGATAACGGCTCTTTTTAAAAGAAATTTGCCGGTTAGTAGCCGGCTTTTTATACTTTTAGCCGTTCTTGAGTGGTATCAGTCAAAATAAAATTTCACGGATGGAAGATCAAATCAGGCAAATTGGCGATCGAATTAAAGGGTTGCGCGAAGACCTGGAGGTTACGGTCGAACAGGCAGCCGCAATTTGCGGGGTAGGAGTGGAAAAGTACCTCGAATACGAGCAGGGAACCGTGGATATCCCGGTGGGCGTGTTGCACAACCTGGCCCGCCGCTACGGCGTGGAACTCACCACCCTGCTTACCGGCGAAGATCCCCACATGCGCGACTATTCGTTAACCCGGAAAGGAAAAGGGATCTCGGTGGAGCGGGTCAAAGCTTACACCTACCAGGCGCTGGCATTCAGCTTTATCAATCGGAAAGCCGATCCTTTCCTGGTAACTGTCGAACCCAAACCGGAGGAGCTTCCGGTGTCGTTCAATTCGCATCCCGGGCAGGAATTTAATTTTATGCTGGAAGGCCGGATGAAATTTTTCCTGAATGACAAGGAGATGATCCTGGAAGAGGGGGATTCCATCTATTTTAACTGCGCACTCCCGCACGGCATGAAAGCCCTCGACGGAAGAACGTGTAAATTTTTGGCATTTATTTTTTAGTAGAGAGGCAGTTATGCAATTGTACAAAAGGTATCTGGAGCAGCCCGCGTTTAGCTCGCTGGAGGATTTTCTCCAAAATTTCAAAATAAAAGTTCCCGCCAATTTTAACTTCGCTTATGATATTGTGGATGAATATGCCCGCCTCGAACCCGGGAAAATTGCATTGGTTTGGACCAATGACCAGGGCGTGCATGTCGATTTCACCTATGCCGAGCTGAAAGAGAAAACCGACCAGGCGGCCTCCTATTTCCAGTCGGCCGGAATCGGGCGGGGCGACAAGGTGATGCTCATCCTGAAACGGCGCTACGAGTTTTGGTTTGCCTGCCTTGCCCTCCACAAGATCGGGGCAGTGGCTATTCCGGCAACGCATTTGTTAACCGAAAAGGATATTGTTTACCGCTGTAATGCCGCCGGTGTGAAAGCGGTGGTGTGCGTGGGCGAGCCGGCCGTGTCCGAACAGGTTGATCTGGCCAAACCTCACTGTCCGACGCTCGAAACGTTAATTTCCGTCGGGCCCGAAGTGCCGGCCGGATGGAGTGATTTTACCCGGGGAACCGAAACTGCCCCTCCTTTTGTGAAGCCGACGCTCCCTTCGGAAAATGATGATATCCTGTTTCTTTACTTTACATCGGGGACAACCGGAAATCCCAAGATGGTAACCCACGACTACACCTATCCGCTCGGGCATATTGTTACGGCCGTTTTTTGGCACAATGTGGAAGAAGACGGGCGGCACCTCACGGTGGCCGATACCGGCTGGGCCAAGGCGGTGTGGGGGAAAATGTACGGACAGATGATGGCCGGCTGCAGCGTGTTTGTTTACGACCACCAGAAGTTCGATCCGTGCGAAATGCTCGGGGCGATTGCCCGCTACCGGGTCACTTCTTTTTGCGCCCCGCCGACTATTTTCAGGTTTATGATTCGCGAAGATTTTTCGAAATACGACCTGTCGGCGCTCAAATATTGCACAACGGCGGGCGAAGCGCTGAACCCCAAAGTGTATGAGACTTTTTATGAAAAGACCGGCATCAAGCTGATGGAAGCTTTCGGACAGACCGAAACGACGGTGCAGCTGGCCACTTTCCCCTGGATGGAGCCCAAACCCGGATCGATGGGTATTCCGTCGCCGGCTTACGCTGTTGAACTGCACAAACCCGACGGCTCGCTCTGCGAAGATGGCGAACAGGGACAACTGGTCATCCGGATCGGCGACCAGCCGCCGGTTGGCCTTTTCAGGGGATATTACCGCGATGAGGCCAAAACCGCCGAAGTCTGGCGCGACGGCATCTATTATACCGGCGATATTGCCTGGCGCGACGAAGATGGCTACTACTGGTTTGTCGGTCGTGCCGACGATGTGATTAAAAGTTCGGGCTACCGGATTGGCCCTTTTGAGGTGGAGAGCGCCCTGATGACCCATCCGGCGGTGGTAGAGTGCGCCATTACCGGCGTCCCCGATGAAATTCGCGGGCAGGTGGTTAAAGCCACTATTGTGCTTGCGCCCGATTACCAGCCCGGCAGTGACCAGCTGGTAAAGGAGATTCAGGAGCATGTAAAAAAGACCACCGCTCCTTACAAATATCCGCGGATTGTGGAATTTGTCGAAGCGCTGCCCAAGACCATCAGCGGGAAAATCCGCCGGGTGGAGATCCGCGGAGAGGAAAAATAGTGCGGAGCGGAGCGGAAACTGTCCCGGCTCCGGAGATCAGGCCAGCTCGCTGAGTTCAAGCCAGCGCAGCTCTTTCGCTTCAAGCCGCTGGTTGATCTGTCCGATGGCTTCCGATTTCCGGTAAAGTTCTTCATGTCCCAGTGAGCCCGAGTTGAGCTCTTCTTCGAGTGCACTTTTTTCGGCTTCGAGGGCTGCAATTTCAGTTTCCAGCTGTTCCAGTTCCCGTTTTTCACGAAAACTCAGCCTGGTTTTTTCAGCCGGTTTGGTTTTTTCCGGAGTTTTGGCCGGAACCTCTTTGGCTGCTGTTTTGCTTTCGGCCTCCTGCTCTTCCACGTAGTTGCGGTATTGGGTGTAGTTGCCGGGGAAGTCGGTGATTTTTCCGTCGCCTTCAAAGATAAAAAGGTGGTCCACGATTTTATCCATAAAAAAGCGGTCGTGAGAGACCACCGCCACGCAGCCGTCGAAAGCTTTCAGGTACTCCTCCAGCACGTTGAGCGTCAGGATGTCGAGGTCGTTGGTCGGCTCGTCGAGGATCAGGAAATTGGGGTTCTGCATCAGGACGGTACAGAGATAGAGCCGCCGCTGCTCGCCGCCGCTGAGTTTTTCAACAAAGTTGTACTGGGTGTCGGGCGGAAAGAGGAAACGGGTCAGTAGCTGGGAGCTGGTCATGCGGGTTCCGTCTTCAAAAATGACATATTCGGCAATTTTGTTTACCGCATCAATCACCCGTTCTTTGGGGTCGAAGGTGATTCCTTCCTGCCGGTAATAACCAAAACGGATGGTTTGTCCCACCTCCACGCTTCCGCGATCAGGCGTTAGTGCGCCGGTCAGCAGGTTGAGAAAAGTGGACTTACCTGTGCCGTTTTTGCCCACAATGCCCACTTTTTCGAACCGCGAGAAGTTGTAAGAGAAGTCGGTCAGCAGCCGGAGATCGCCATAGGCTTTCGACAGGTTTTGCACTTCGAGGATTTTTTTGCCCAGCCGCGCCGAGCGGATATTCATCTCCACCGCTTCGTCGTTCCGGTACTGGCCGGCTTTTTCCTGAAGGTCGTAAAAGGCATCGATCCGGTATTTGGCCTTGTGGCTGCGGGCCTGCGGCATCCGGCGCATCCATTCGATTTCCGTACGAAGCAGGTTTTTGGCTTTGGCAACCGATGCCTGCTGGCTCTGGAGCCTCTCTTCGCGTTTGACGAGGAAATAGGAGTAGTTGCCCCGGTAGCGGAAGATCTCGTTTTGGTCCATTTCGATGATTTCATCGCATACCCGGTCGAGGAAGTAACGGTCGTGGGTTACCATCAACACGGTTGATTTCGACCTGGACAGGTAGTTTTCCAGCCATTCGATCATCTCCAGGTCGAGGTGGTTGGTGGGCTCGTCGAGGATCAGCAGATCGGGTTTGCTGATGAGCACCTTGGCCAGTCCGAGCCGCTTTTGTTGTCCGCCCGAGAGTTGTTCCACCGGCATGTCGAGCGACGGAATTTTCAGCTGGGTCAGGATTTGCCTGATTTCAACTTCGGCGTCCCAGGCGTTCAGGTGGTCCATCTGCGCCGAAATGCGGGTAATCTCCTGCTGGTCGTTTCGGGCCAGGGCCAGTTCGAAAGCTTTAACAGTAGCCAGCTTTTCACTGTCGGACTGGAAAATTTCTTCCAGAACACTGTTTTGCGGGTTCAGATCGGGAACCTGTTGAAAATATCCCAACCGGATGTCGTTGGTTTGGGTGATTTTGCCGCTTTCCGGAGTGTCTTTGCCGGCCAGCAAATTGAGCAGCGTTGTTTTTCCGGCGCCGTTGCGGGCAATCAACGCAACTTTCTGTTCTTTAAAGATGGTAAAGGAGATATTTTCGAAAAGCAGCAGGTCGCCCCACCGCTTTGAAAGGTTCTCTGCCTGAAGATATGGAATCATTGGTTAAAAATTTAGCCAAAAATAGGAAAAGCGGCGGGAAAGTAAAAAAGGGCCGATCAATACCGGCCCTTTAACTGTTTATTTGCAAACTTAAAACCATTTCTATGAGGAGGGGAAATGGTCTTATATTTTAAATTTCTTAAGTTCTCTACTAATATGACTGCTGTAGTATGGTTTTGTTACACCCCGAAGTGTAATTTTTTTAAAAGTTTGATTATTTTGTCCTCAAAAAGCGTGCTAAAAAATTCAGTATGAAGAGAGAAGAACTTTTTCGTTTCGTCATCAATTTTTTTCAAAAAAACATGCCGGTTGCCGAAACGGAGCTGAAATATGAAAATCCTTTTCATCTTATTGTGGCGGTAATTTTGTCGGCGCAATGTACCGACAAACGGGTAAACCAGATCACGCCGGCGCTGCTCGAACGTTTTCCGACGCCGCAGGCAATGGCAAAGGCTGAAATCCCGGAGGTTTTTGAATATATCCGCAGCTGTTCGTATCCCAACAACAAATCGAAGCACCTGGTCGGGATGGCGCAGAAACTGGTGGAATGGTATGATGGCGAAGTGCCGGCCGGTGTGGACGAGCTGCAGAAATTGCCCGGGGTGGGCCGAAAAACCGCCAATGTGATTGCTTCGGTTGTTTTTAACCAGCCCGCCATGGCGGTCGACACGCACGTGTTCCGGGTGGCCGCCCGCATTGGATTAACGGTCAATTCGAAAACGCCGCTGGATACGGAAAAGCAGCTGGTGGAATTTATCCCGGAAGAGTTGATCCCCAAAGCGCATCACTGGCTGATTTTACACGGCAGATATGTTTGCACCGCCCGTAATCCGAAATGTCATCAGTGCGGACTGGCCGGTGTTTGCCACTATTACCGCACCTTAAACCAGCAAAAGCAGGCTTAAAGCCATGACGGCCATCCCGCCGATCAGCCCGTAAATAGCCAGGTGGTGTTCGCCGTACTCTTCTGCCGAAGGCAGTAATTCGTCCAGCGAAATGAATACCATAATACCGGCTACCCCGGCCATGATCGTTCCGAAGATCAGTTCGAAATGGCCGGCTTCCATAAAAGGCATCAGTACCAGATAGGCCAGAAAGGCGCCTACCGGTTCTGAAATTCCGGAGAGAAAAGAGAGGGTAAAAGCTTTTTTGCGGTTGCCGGTTGCATAATAGACCGGTACGGAGACGGCAATTCCTTCCGGGATATTGTGGATGGCAACAGCCACGGCAATAGCCACCCCCAGCGCAGGGTCTTTCAGGGCCGACATGAAGGTGGCAATTCCTTCGGGGAAGTTGTGAATGCCGACAGCCACGGCCGTCATGACCCCCATCCGGTAAAGTTTTCTGAAATTCACCGCACTCTTTTCATTGTCCATCGATTCAATCGAACGCATCTCGTGCGGGTTTTCAAAGGAGGGGATGAGTTTGTCGATCAGCGCGATGATCAGCATTCCGCCAAAAAAGGAGGCCAGCGTAAAAAGCGTGCCGCGGAATTCTCCGTAGGTGGCAATAAAACTGCTGCGGGCATCGGGGAAGATCTCCACAAACGATATGTAAATCATCACCCCGGCCGAAAAACCCAATGCCACCGAAAGCAGTTTGGTGTTGGTCCGGCGGGCCAGAAAAGCAATGGCGCTGCCAATACCGGTCGAAAGGCCGGCGAACATGGTCAGCAGCAACGCTATCAAAACATTGTTAAGTTCCATGCAGTATTCTGCGTTTGATTGGTGAAAAATTTGTAAGGGTAAATGTAACATAAAAGCCCGAATTTGGTTGGCCGCCCGGGGAGCGCGAAAGAAATCTTCATAAAGGGTTCAGATAGAAGTGCGCTTGCTTGTGGCCGGCAACAACGTAAAAAAATCGATCGGTTTTACAGCACGCTGATAATGAGTTTTTTGTTGCCCGAAATTGAAATCTCACCTAAATTAGGGGAGCACAATCTTTGTTTTTATACCAAACTTTGTACTTTTGCTGAAACGTTCATGTTAAATTATAAAAAATTAAAGCTATGGCTTACAAAATTTCTGATGAATGTATTGCATGCGGAACGTGTATTGATGAATGCCCGGTTGATGCCATTTCGGAAGGGGATATCTATGTGATTGATCCCGACCTGTGCACCGATTGTGGTTCATGCGCGGAAGTATGCCCGGTGGAAGCGATTTCGCCAGCCGAATAAGACCGGACAACATAAAGAATTGGGAGCCTGTTGCCAAGCGACGGGCTCTTTTTTTAACACCGCCACTTCATTTTGAGCTTGTTGCAGCTCCCAAGCTGCCGGATCCTGTTTCTACTTTCCTGCCGAAATATTAGTTTTAAGATTTTAATCCAAACATAAGCTGACAGATGGGAAAAATCCTCCTCGTGCTGCTTTGGGTGTCTCCTTTTCTTTCTTTGGGACAGGGAATCCGCGGGACGATTACCGCGCCGGGCGGAGTGGCTGTGCCGTATACCAACATTTATGTTGCACAGCTGAAAAAGGGAACCACCTCCAATGCCGAAGGAAATTACCAGCTGGAACTTCCTCCCGGTAAATGGAAAGTGATATTCCAGAATATTGGTTTTGTAACGGTTGAGATCGAGGTAGAAACAGGCGGGAGTTTTACCGAACTGTCTGTTCAGCTGGAAGAGCGGAGATACCGGCTCAGCGAAATAAAAGTACTGGCCTCGGGCGAAGATCCCGCCTGGTACGTAATGCGCCGGGCGATCGCCATGGCTCCCTTTTATCAAAACCAGGTGTCCCGTTACCACTGTTCGGTCTATCTGAAAGGAAGCGGCCGGTTTCGGAAAATTCCGAAGATTTTTCGTAAAACGTTGGAAAAGCAGGGGGTTAAAGCCAACGATGTCTTTTCGATGGAGAGCCTGAGCCAGGTCGATTTTCAGCTGCCCGACCAGCTGAAACAGCGGGTGGTTGCCCTCCGCTCGTCGGGAAACGACAACAACACCTCGCCCATGCCAATGGTAACCAACAGTCTTTACCAGGCTTCCAATTACGGCGTAATTTCGCCTTTCGACAAGCAGGCTTTGCAGGTTTACCATTTTAAATTGCTGGGCATGTTTGAAGACCAGGGCCGGCTGGTAAACCGGATTCAGGTAACTCCCCGCCGGAAAGGAAACGACCTGTTTGAAGGAATCCTGAACATTACCGAGGGATACTGGTCGATCCACTCGGCCGACCTAACGATCAATCTGCCCATGATGAAAGCCCGAATGAAGCAGCTTTACGGTCCGGTGGACGAAAATACCTGGATGCCGGTGAGCCTCAGCTTCGATATTGTGTTTTCAGGGATGGGGTTTGCGTTCGACTACCAGTATGTCAGTTCCATTTCGGATTATCAAATTACGCCCAATCCCAACCTCGACCATTCGTTTTTGGAGCGGCAGCGAAAGCTATTTTCCGGCGAAGACCAGCTGACGGAACCAGCCGCACAACCCAAGCGGAATTCTGCGGCCCCCCAACCCACCCAGGCCGAAAAACTGCTGCAAAAGGAGGAGCTTTCCAATGCCGAATCGCGTAAGCTGCAACGGCTGATCCGCAAAGAGGCGGAGCAAAACCTGCCGCGGCCGCCGCTTGAAATCGAAGAGCGGGTTACCGTCGATCCCAAAGCTGCCGAGGCCGATTCGGCATTTTGGCAGACGATCCGGCCGATTCCGCTCACCGAGGCCGAAAAGGGCGGTTTCCGGCGCAAGGATTCACTTCGGGTGGTGCAGCAAACCGTGGCCTATCGCGACTCGGTACGCGACAACCTGCGGAAATTCAGGGTCAAACACCTGCTGCTGGGAAAAACCTACAGCTACCATCCCCAACGCTCGGAGCGCCGCAATACCCTGACCATTCCCGGGGTGGGCGGCCTGGATGCCCTCTCGTTTAATACCGTCGACGGGTTGCGGCTCAACCTGCCGTTTGCCTGGTTGCTGCGCGACACGTTGGGGCATTCGCTTTCGTTAAAGCCAGAGGCAGGGTATGCTTTTGCCCGTCGTAAAACGGATGTCCGCCTGGATGCCGATTTTCTGTACAACGGAAAAAAGAGGGCAACTGTGGGGATCTCGGCCGGATCGGTGACCAGCGATTTTAACCAGTTTGCGGGGATGCCGGCTTTTGTCAACGATGTCTATTCTCTTTGGTTTGAACGTAATTACAAGAAGTTTTTCCGGAAAGATTTTGTCTCTCTGCGCCACCAGGCCGAACTGGCCAACGGATTGCTTTTGTCGGGAAGCCTGGAGTGGGCCAGCCGGCTGCCGCTGGTTAACCACTCGGAATACCGGGTTTTTGACTGGGAAGACCGTTTTTACACCGCCAACCTTCCGGAGAATACAACCGTGGAGGAGTGGCAGCTTTCCGGAAGCAAGTCGGCCGGACTGGAGCTGGCGCTCAGCTGGACTCCCCGCCAGCGTTATCTGGTCAAAAACGGGTTCAAAATTCCGGTCCCCGGCCGATTGCCGGTTTTTCAGGCGAACTACCGCAAAGGGTTTCCGGGGGTGCTGGGAAGCGCCACCGATTTCGATTTTTTGAGGGGCGGGATGCGGCAACGGCTGGTTGCCGGCACCGGAAATGTAGTTGAATACGCCTGGGATGCCGGCACTTTTTTGAATCACAAAAAGATGTGGTTCACCGATTTTGCCCACTTTGCTTCCGATTATGCCGGATTGGTGATGGGCAGCCGGGGCAACAGTTTTAAGCTGCTCCCTTATTACGGGGCGTCCACGCCGCGGTGGTTCCTGCAGGGACATGCGACCTTCGATTCGGGACGGCTGCTGGTGAAAAGGCTTCCGCTGCTCGGAAATACGCTGCTGGCCGAACAGCTTTTTGTTCATCTGCTCCACACCGACCGCTTTAAGTATTACACCGAAGTGGGATATGGGCTCAAATACATTCTGGCGGTTTTTAATGCCGAGGTGGTGGCCGCTTTTGAAAAGGGGCAATTCCGGTCGGCAGGATTTAAAATCGGGCTGAACCTCACCCCCTAAAAGAAATGCCCGCCCAGCCTCCTGGAGGTATTATCCAGAGAGTAGCTATCGTACTTCGCTCACTTATTTTGCAAAAAGTCCAATTGTCCCATAAAATTTTATGAATCGAAATGCGATATTAAGAACAGGATTTTCGACATTTATTTCCCCTGAATATCAGTTGAGTCCGGCAGGCGGGCGAGCAGCAAAAAAAAGTAACGAATACGTGTAAACCAAAATTTAATTTTGTGGTATAAAGGTGTAACTCAGAGTTGTAAACAAGGGACAGTTACGGAAAAACGGGGGAAGCCCTCCGTTGTAAATTCTGAATTCATTAAATAACTGTTGGGGAATGAGCGAAAAACTGATCCGTTCAAAATACTTTCCGTTTTTGCTGTTTGTTTTTGCCCTCTTTTTGTATTCGGCGAATAACGGCCGGTTTAGTATTTACATCCTCGATGAAGCCAAAAACACCGAATGTGCCCGCGAAATGCTGGAAAGGGGCGACGGGGTGGTACCAACTTTCAATTATAACTTGCGGACCGACAAACCTCCTCTGCACTATTATTTTATGATGGCCAGCTTCAAACTGTTTGGCATAAACGAATGGGCGGCCCGTTTTTTTTCGGCGGTTTTCGGGGCGCTCACCATTTTTATCACTTTTTGGTACACCCGGCGTTTTGCCAATCCGGGGATAGCGCTCTGGACCGTTTTTGCGTTGTTGGCCTCGGTACATCTCTGTATCCAGTTTCACCTGGCGGTTCCCGACCCCTACCTGACCTTTTTCTTTACCTGGAGCCTCTTTCTTTTTTATGCGGTGGTTTCCGACCGGCGCACGTACGAAATAATATGGTTGTATGTGGCCATCGGGTTGGGGACCCTTGCCAAAGGACCGGTTGCCATTGTATTGCCGGGACTTGTGTTTCTGTTTTTCCTGATCTTCTCGAAGCAGATGAATGGGGCGGTTATCCGATCGCTGAAACCTTTTTGGGGTGCCGTCATTGTTCTGGCAATCGCGCTTCCCTGGTACCTCCTGGTCGGATTTGAAACGGAGGGAGAGTGGACACGCAGCTTCTTCCTGAAGCACAATGTCGGACGTTTTTTGGGAGAGATGGAAGGGCACGGCGGCGTTTTCCTGGTTACCTTCGGGTATGTCCTGGCCGGAATGTTTCCGTTCTCTCTGTTTCTGGTGCAGGCATTCCGGAATGCGGCAAAAGACCGGCATAACCATTTTGTGCTGTTTTCGGCCATTACCGCCTCGGTGATCATCCTGTTTTTTTCTTTTTCAGGGACCAAACTGCCCAATTACACCGTCCCGTCCTACCCGTTTCTGGCTATACTGCTGGCCGTGTATTTCTCCAAATTTCCTGAACTGAAAACCAATATAAAACCCAGTTTCATCAGTCTGCTGGTTATTGGTGTGATGCTGGTCCCGGCTCTGATTGCCGGTTTGCAATTCGATCCGGTGCTGAAAAACGAATCGTGGGTTGCGTGGTATTTTTTGCCGGCCTCCCTCGGTTTGGTGTGCGGCTTTTATTTCTTTGTTCAGAAGAAAAATAAAACCGCGTTGCTGGTAAGCGGGGGTTCAACCATGCTGATTAGCCTGCTTCTCTTTTTCTTTGTTTTTCCACGGATCGATGCGCAAAACCCTGTGCGGAAAAGCCTGCCGCTGCTCGAAGGTAAAGAGGTGCGGTATTTTCAGAAGTTCAACCCGGCCTATTCGTTTTACCTGAAAAAGCATGTTCCTGAAATCACGGCTGATGAACTGGAAGGTTTTTTTGAAAAACACCCGGACGGGATCCTGATTTCAGTAAAACGGAAATTGGAAGAGATCCGGCTTCCGGACCATACCGAAGTGTTTTTTTCTTCGCACGATCTGTTTGAATCGCCAACCACCCAGCTGGTGCGGGTGAAAGAGTAATACAATTTCCCGGCTTCTTCTGCACCACAATTGTTGAATCGAGTGTGGGTGCAGGTGGTCGAAGGTTCCCTTCTTCAGCAAATAAAAGCGGTTTTCAGCTGGCCGGAAATCAATTGGGGACTGCTGCTGAAAAAAAGCTGAAGTTTATTCCCCTGAAAAAAAGCTGACACGCAAACCGGTTCCTGCGGTTCCCGTGTTATCTTCCGGTGAGAACGCTCCGGCTGTTGGGACCTTCATTAAACAGCAAATCGAGGATGCTGAGCTGGGGGACGAATCCGAATTTTTCACTGAAAACCTGGGTGTAGGGCGTCTCCGGAAACGGATAGGCGGACCCTTCGGCCGCGGCTTTGGGCGAAATGGATTGACGGAAGTTTGCAAAAGCAACAGGCAGCTGCTCAAAATCTTCCGTGAAGTTTATGATGGGGGCAATTTCCAGCAACCCGAGGAGTGTTTCGGTCAATTCCATGTTGAAATCAAACAGGAATTTCTGTTTTTTTTCGAAAAATGGGCGCAGCTCTTCCTCGTAGTATTCAAAAAAAGGGGAGGAGTTGTAGGCCGAAAAGATAGAGCGCCAGTGGTTGCGCTGCCAGGGCGTCTGGTCTGCAATCCGCAGGTCGGTGATTTTTACTTTTCCGGCGCGTCCTTTTTCAACCGGGATCACCAGGGGCAGCGGCCCGTTGGCCCCCAAAATAACGCAACGGTTGCGGTAAGTTTGTTTGATGAAATTTTCGTGTTTTTCGATATACACCTGCGGGGCGCCGGCCAGCAGCGAAAAATAGGGCAGCGGCCCGCAATAAGCCGTGCTTAGCAAAACAGCATGGGTCATGTCACTCTCTGAAAAAACGGTTCTCTTCTTCGTCGGGCTCCTCCTCGAAAGCGATGCCTTCGGGATGCGGTTTGGTTTTGGAGGTATTTTCCGCATTTTCGTTTTGCAGCTGTTCATTTTCGGTTTTGGCGCGGGCCAGTTCCCGTTTCAGCCGCCACACCCGCGGCAACAGCGACAGGTAGGGGATGAGATACCCCAGCAACACGCTGCAAAGGATGAGCAGCACCAGCGGAATGTTGTTGATCTTCCAGAAAAAGAGGGTGACCGTAATCGATACCGAGTTTTGCAGGGTGAAGATGACCAGCAGGATGGCCAGAATCAGCAGAAAAATAACCTGGGTGTTGAATGTCTCCTTTTTCATGAGTTGCGGTATGAAGTTCGTAATTAAAGGTGCAGATGCAATTTCGGAAATTTTTATCAGGAATGGAGCCTTTTAACGTGGTTTTTACCATGTAAAAAGGGTAACAACCTGGATCGTTACCCTTTTTGTGCCGGCCATTTTTTAGTGAATTGACCGGAAGAGGCGGTTAAACCTGATTTTTTTCGGCAGGTTTTTATCCTTATCCAGCGAAAGCCAGATCAGCAGCGCCTTGCCCACCACATGGTCTTCGGGGACGAACCCCCAGTAGCGCGAGTCGGCCGAATTGTGCCGGTTGTCGCCCATCATCCAGTAGTAGTCCATTTTGAAGGTGTACCGGTCGGTTTTCTCCCCGTTGATGAAAATCTCATTCTCTTTTACTTCCAGCCGGTTGTTTTCATAAACGCTGATAATGCGCTGATAGAGCGGGAGGTTGTCGGTGGTCAGGGTGACGGTTTCGCCTTTGGCGGGCACTTTCAGCGGGCCAAAGTTGTCCACGTTCCAGGCAAACCGGCTGTCCGACGGGAAGATGTTGGGATCCCACCGGCCGGGCTCTTCGGTCAGCTTTTCGACCGAAACAATATTGGTGAAACTTTTCAGTTCGTTCAGTTTGTCGTCGGGGAGGGGCAGCATGTAACGATCGCTGCCGTACGACTGGCGGTCGTCTTCCGAAACGCCCAGGCGGTCGAGCGCTTTCGGGTTGATGGCGCTGCCGTTGGTGGTGATCAGGTAGTTGTACTGCATTCCCTTGAAGTGCTGTTGTGGTTGTCCGTTTACAAACAGGACGCCTTCTTTCAGCTCGAGCTGGTCTCCGGGAATTCCCACGCACCGTTTGATATAGTTTTCGCGTTTGTCGACCGGGCGGGCAATGACTCCGCCAAAGGTGCGCTGGTCGTTCCACACCGCGTCGCGGCCATAGGAGCGGACCAGCTGGTAGTAGCTCTGGTTCTGCAGTTTAAGCGCCACGGTGTCGCCCTCCGGAAAGTGGAAAACCACCACGTCGTCGTTTTTGACCTTGCCAAAGCCGGCCATCCGTTTGTAAGGACTTTTGATCCATTCCACATACGATTTGGCCGTGCGCGAAAAGGGCAACGTGTTGTGGACAAACGGAAATGAAAGCGGCGTGTTGGGCGTTTTGGGCCCGTAAGCGGTTTTGCTTACAAAAAGATAATCACCGACCAGCAGCGATTTTTCCATCGAGGAGGTGGGGATGGTGTAGGCTTCGATAAAAAACATGCGGATGAACGAAGCGGCGATCACGGCAAAAATGATGGCGTCGATCCATTCGACCAGCTTGGTTTGTCTCCCGTTGGGCGGGTTTTTCTTTTTCCAGAAGGCCCAATGTACTTTCTTGGTAATGTAGATGTCGAAAATGACAGCCACCCCAATGAGCCACCAGAAGTTTTTTAGCCAGATTACCCACAGGAGGTAGAGGATGGCCACGGTGGCAAACTTGAACCACTTATTGGTCAGGATTTCTTTCATATCGTTATGCTTAAAATTTCAGTAAATCTTTCATGCTGAGGATCCCCTTGTTCTGGAGGCAAAATTCGGCTGCCAGCACGGCGCCCAGCGCAAATCCCTTCCGGTTTTTCGCGCTGTGGGTAATTTCGATCAGGTCTACTTCCGATTCGTAGGTGATGGTGTGGATGCCGGGCACTTCGCCAACCCGTTCGGAGAGGATGGAAAGTTCGTCGGCGGCAACCTGCGCCTGGTTTTTCCACGATTTTTTGCCGGGAAGAATTTCGAGCAGGCTTTCGGCCAGGGTGATGGCGGTTCCGCTGGGGGCGTCCAGCTTCTGGGTGTGGTGAACTTCCGTCATCCGCACCTGGTATTCGGGATGATCGGCCATCAGTTGCGCCAGTTTGCGGTTCAGTTCGAAAAAGAGGTTGACCCCCACCGAGAAATTGCTGGCATAAAAAAATGTACCATCGGTTTCGCGGCATTTCCGGTGCACCTCCTCTTGCCGGTGAAGCCAGCCGGTGGTGCCGCTCACTACCGGCACGCCTGCTTCGAAGCAGGCCATATAATTGCGCACCGCCGATTCGGGCATCGTAAATTCGATCACCGCATCGCAGTTGGTCAGATTTTCAGAAGTCAGATCGCCGGGGTTATGCGCATCGATAATCAGGGGGATACTGTGTCCGCGTTCGATGGCAATTTTTTCAATCTCCTTGCCCATCTTACCGTAACCAATCAGGCCTATTTTCATTTTGTCGTTTCTTAAAAATTGCAGACAAATATAACACAATCGACCAAAAATAAGGTTTTTGAACCAGCGGCAGAAAGAATTTCGATAAACGGGGTACCCCAAGCGTTAAAACCGCGCGGAGAAACTGTAAAAAAGGGGATTCCCGCTCCGCTTCCGCGAAAAACCCGGATTACTTTAATTGTATATTTACCTTTACCATGTTATTTTTGTTTTTTTACTTTTGAGCATGGAGAATGTCAGATTAGTTGCAACCGACCTCGACGGAACCTTTCTGAAAGACGACAAAAGCATCAGCCGGCGCAACCTGGATGCCCTCTACCGGTTGGGCGAAAAACAGGTGGTGCGGGTGATTGCCACCGGCCGTAACCTGCGGAAAGTAAATGAGGTGATCCCCGAAAACGTACCGTTTGATTTTATCATTTTTTCGTCGGGCGCCGGTGTTTTTGACCGCCAGAAACAGCAACACATTTACCGGCAAAATATTTCCAGGGAAACGGCAAACGCCCTGATCCGCTATTTTTGCCGGGAGAAGCTGAATTTTCACGCCTTCTGGCCGGTTCCCGACAACCACCACCTCTGGTTTCACCGCGGTGGGGAAGCGTGCCCCGAGTTTGAACGTTATTTCGAGTTTCACAACTCCTACGCCCATCCGCTGCCTGCTTCGGGGCAGGTTGAAACCGAGCTGTGCCAGTTTCTGGTTGTCATCCCCGGCGACGAGGAGCAGTTTGTCCGCCTGAAAACAACGATCGAGGAGCAGCATGCCGAAGTGCGTGTGATCCGGTGCACCTCTCCGCTGAATACCGGTTACATCTGGCTGGAGATTTTTCACCGCAGCGTTTCAAAAGGAAATGGCGTCCTGCATCTTTGCAGCCTGCTCAACATTCATCCCGACCAAACGGTCGGCATCGGAAACGATTACAACGACATCGACCTGCTGCAGGTAACCCATCACGCTTTTCTCACCGGCAATGCCCCTGAGGCGTTGAAGCCGGGGTTTGGACTGCTGCCCACCAATGAAGAAGATGCTTTTGCGCTTGCTATTGAAAAAATTACCAATTAACTGATCCGAATATGAAAGAGTCTCTCAGGTATTCCCTCCTTTATCTGGCGCGTATTGCCGTGTATGCAGCGCTCATGTTTGCGCTGAATGCCGTTTTTATGTACGACGCCCAGCATCCCACCGTTACCGGCAAGTTTGGCGAAGTCTCCGGAACCGAGATCTTGCAGGAGCTTTTTCTGTTCCTGCTCGGGATTATTTTCATTTTTGTTGGCCGTCTCGACCGCTCCATTGCGGCAATTGCCAACCTGATCTCCGTATTCTTTTTTATGGCATTCATCCGCGAGTTCAACAACCAGATCGATTACTGGTTTTATCTGGTTTTGCCGCTCATGCTGCTGTTTGCCTGGCTCGCCTTTCGCGATCGCAAAAAGCTGGTCGATGGTTTTTATAACCTTTTGCAGATTCCGTCGGTGGCCTATCTGTTCATTGGCTTTCTGGTGACCTTCATTTTCAGCCGGCTCTTCGGGCGGACCAAATTCTGGGAGGCGCTGCTTGAAGAGTCCTACACCCGTCCGGCTAAAAATGCTGGCGAAGAGGGAATCGAACTGCTGGGCTATTCCCTCTTTTTTATCGCCGGAATTGAAATCCTGTTTTACGTTCTCCGGAAAAGAAAAGAGGAAAAGAGAAGATGAAGGTTGCCGGCTTCACATTCATCCGGAATGCCCTGAAATTTGACTTTCCGGTGGTGGAAGCCATCGCCTCGGTGCTTCCGCTGTGCGACCTGTTTGTAGTAGCTGTGGGCGATTCGGAGGACGACACCCTGAAGCTGATCCGCCGGATCGATCCTCAAAAAATCCGGATTGTGGAAACGGTTTGGAACAGCAGTCTGGTCAGCGGCGGAGCGGTGTATGCCGATGAAACCAACAAGGCATTTGACGCGATTCCCGAGGGGTTCGACTGGTGTTTTTACATCCAGGGCGATGAGGTGCTCCATGAAAAATACCTCGAACCGGTTCGCCAGGCCATGCAAAAATGGGCTGACCATCCCGAAGTGGAGGGGCTGCTTTTCCGTTACCGCCACTTCTTCGGAACGTTTGACTACACGGGCGACTCGCGCCGCTGGTACCGCCGTGAAATCCGGGTGGTGAGAAACGACAAAAAAATCCGTTCGTACCGCGACGCGCAGGGCTTTCGCCGGAATGGCCAAAAGCTGGCGGTTGTACCGGTCGACGCAGAGATTTATCACTACGGCTGGGTGCGCCATCCCCGCGACATGCAGCAGAAGATCGAGGAGGTACGCCGCTTTTACCACGGCATCAGCGAAACGGAAGCCCGTCACATTGCCGGTCAGCGGGAGTTTGACTACAGTCGCAGCTACGATGCGCTGGCCTGTTTTACCGGGACTCATCCGCAGGTGATGCATAACCGCATCAGCCGTCTCAACTGGCCGGTTGAGGTAGATCTGAAAAAGGTAAATATGAACCTCCGCTACCGGTTTCTTTACTGGTTTGAAAAACTTACCGGGATTCGTCCTTTTGAATACCGCAATTACCGCCTGTTGAAACGGTGATAGGGGATTAGTGATTTTGGGAGGAAGAAAAAAGTTTTCCGGCCAGCTCCAGCTGTTCCGGTTTTCCCACGTCCATCCACAGTGGCGAACGGTCCCAGTATCCCATCACCGGCCAGTGGGCTGCCAGTTCCAGGTAAGTATCGATGATGGAGAATTTTCCACACTGGGTGATCAGCGAAAATATTTTCGGGTCAATCACCTGGATGCCGCTGAAAGCCAGCGCCCGGGCGTTTTTGACTGCTTCGGGCCGGGTGGTGCGTACTTCGCCGATGGCGCGGTTGGTCCAGCCGGCCAGCCGCAACTCTTCGTCAAAAAGCAGGTAGCGCTGCGTGTGGCGCTCACGGACCACCACCGTTGCCAGCGCTCCGCTGGCCTGGTGATGGGCGATCAGTTTTTGCAAGTCGAGGTCGCTCAGGATATCTACGTTGTGAATCAGCACCGGCATGTCGCCCAGCAGCAGGTCTGCCGCCTTCATCAATCCGCCGCCGGTATCGAGGATGGCCTCGCTTTCGTCGGAAATGTGCAGGGTCACCCCAAAATGGTGGTGCTGTTCCGCAAATTCGCGGATCATCTCCGGAAAGTGGTGCACATTGACCACGATTTCGGAAAAACCGGCAGCTGCCAGCTTTTCGACAACAATTTGCAGCAACGGTTTTCCGCCAACCGGAACCAGCGCTTTGGGCATCCGGTCGGTAAGCGGTTTCAGGCGTGTGCCTAACCCGGCGGCAAATATCATAGCTTTCATGGACAAAAATTTTGGGAGCGTTTTTCCCGGGAAAAATGGTTACCGGATCCGGTTGAGGCTGCGGATGAGCGCTTCGTCTTTGCCAATGTTGCGGATGGCCAGGTAGTCGAGGATGATGGCGACCAGCGGGAAAGCTACCGGTATTTTGTAGCTGGTGACCGCCCCGTCAAACGCGGCCTGGGCAAAGTAGAAAAAGAGCCCGAAGAGTCCCAGTAAAAGGATCATGGTGAAAACCAGCATCCTGATCTGGCGGATCCGTTTTTTGTAGAAGAAGATGACCACCACCTGGATCAGCATGATGAAAATCAAAAAGATGAGCAGGGAAATTCCGTTAAAAATGGTCTCCTCTCCTTTGTGGATTCCGAATATATTAAAGGCGTAATATTCGTTTTGAAACATGATGTCGGCCAGCGGAAACCGGAGGAGCAAGCCCAGCAACAGCGTGGAGGTAATCAGGTAAGCCGTTTGAATACGTTGGATCATATCTTTATGTTTTTTGCAAAAATAGGTTTTTTCACCGGAGTTCGCACACTTTTTCGAGCCGGTTGGTTTGTACAAACCATAAATACCCCTCTACCTGCGGAATCCCGGTTTCGCTGAGGGTTTGCGCATAAAGTTCCACCTGGCGCCGGTACGATTCGTGGAAGTGCTGCCCCGATTTGAAATCGACCACCACTGCTTCGCCGGCCTTCAGCATCATCCGGTCGGGGCGGAGGGTGTGCCGTCCGGTGAGCAGTTCCCGTTCGGTGAGAACGGTGTATTCGCCCGTAAACCAGCGGCTGGCTTCGGGATGGGTGATCATCTCTTCGATTTTACGGCGTAACCCGGGCATTTCGGCCGGATCAACTTTGCCTTGTGCCATCGCCAACTGGCAGGCGCGCTCCAGGTCAGCGGCAGTTTTGATTTCCGCCAGGATTTCGTGAATGATCTTCCCCGTATTTTTTTTGCTGGTGCCGGCGGGGTCGGTAACCAAAAAATCGTCGCCACTGGTGCGCAGGGTGAGCCGCGGCGAAAAATCGTGGAAGAAGTACTCCGCCGGTGGTTCTGCCTTTTCCGGGACTGCCGTTTGGGAAAGCCGGGGCAGTTCGCCGTATTCAAACACCAGGTCTGGTTCCCCGGAATGGGTTTCGGTATCCGTCCGGAGCTGCTGCAGGGTCTCTTTCAGGTAAAAGTTGATCCGGTTTTTGTCGGAAGTGGCCGGCGCATTGACCCACAGCACCGAGATGGCGCGGGTGAAGGCGACGTAAACCAAATTGAGGTGATCGACCAGCGTGTTGAAAAGCTCCTCGTAGTAATCGTCGGCGAAGATCGTCCGGACCAGGCCGGCAGCGTAGCTTACCGGAACGAGCGGCGCCTGGTTAAAGGGCGGCTCGGAGGGGGAGCACCACAGAATCGGTTTTTTGCTGTTCTCCTCGATATTCCAGTTGAAAAAGGGGATCAGCACGGCTTTAAATTCCAGTCCTTTCGATTTGTGGATGGTCAGCAGCCGGATGGCATCGACCCCGTCGTTTACGGCAACCGAAACTTCCGATCCCTTTTCTTCCCACCAAAGCAGAAAACCCGACAGGTCGTTCGATGAACTTTTCCGGAGTTCGGCGGCTTTGTCGATCAGCGCCTGCAGAAACGGCAGTTCGGCTTTTAGACGGAAGAGGCCAAATTCGGCGCCGATCCGGGTGATTGTTTCGTCGATGCTGCTGTTGAAGGCTGCGGCCCTGATTTTTTTCAGCGGCCCGGCAAACAGGGCGGCAAAGGCTGCCTCAAAATTACTGTCGGGAGCCTGGCCGGCAGGTTCCGGAGCGCCTGTCAGCTGCCGGTAGTGGTAGAGCATGGTTGCGCGCGCCACGGCATCGTCGGGATGGGTGAGGTGGCGAATGACCGACACGACAAAGACAACGCCGGCCGACGCTTTTAAAAAGAGCGATTCGCCCGACAAAACGGTGAGGTTGTATGCCCGGTTTTCGGGTTTGGCCGCTTCCTGCAGAAAATGCCGGACAATGCGGACCCCCTGGTCTTTTTTGCGGATCAGAATGGCGATATCGCGGGCGCCAAAACCGTGGTCCTGCAGCTGTTTGACCTGTTCGGCCAGCCGCTCAAGGGTCAGCTCTTCGAAGCTGCTGTTTTCATCTTCCAGCAGCTCGATTTTGACCAGCCCGCCCGAGCCCGTGTTTCGGGGCGAAACCTCCTGGACGGCATCGCTATAAATATTTTCGATGATCTTCCGGTACGCTTCCTGCTCTTTCAGCTTTTCGTGGCCCGCAACGGTTTGGCAAAAATGGTGAAAAAAGAGGTTGTTGAAAGCGATGATCTTTTCGTGGCTGCGGAAGTTGGTCCCGAGGGTAACCTCATTGACCGGAAATCCGGGAAAATCCTGAAAAACCTGGCTTCCCAGGATTTTCCAGTTGCTGTTTCGCCAACGGTAGATGCTCTGTTTGACGTCGCCAACCACCAGGTTGTGGTTTCCGGCCGCCATGGAGTTGAGTACCAGCGGGCGAAAGTTTTCCCACTGCATCCCCGAAGTGTCCTGGAACTCGTCGAGCATAAAATGGTTGAAGGCGTTCCCGATTTTTTCGTAAATAAACGGTGAGTCGTTTCCGCCAATAATGGTTTTCAGCAACAGGTTGGAGCTGGCGATGGGCAGGATTCCCTTTTCGCGGCTCAGCGCCGTAATTTCGTTGTTCAGGTCAACCAGTACGCCGAGGGTGTACCAGTCGTGCTTGATGGTTTTGGCGGTGAAGTAGCTGCAGCGGTTTTGGTTGTAATAGTGGCAAATATTCTGTAGCAGTGGCTGCAGGCGGGTTTCGGCCAGGGCAATGATCCGGCGACGGTCGGGATGTTTCTGGGTGGCCCACTTTTCGGGCGATTCGGCTGCCTGCTGAACGCGCGTCGGCAGTTCGTCGGGGATTTCGTTGCCGGCCAGTCTGAACAGGAACCCTGCCACGCCGCTTTTGCCATACGAAAAGTCGTCAACCGCCATTCCGTTTTGGGCAATGATCTGCAGGAAATTTTCTCCCTCCTTCTTTAGGAAATTTTCAAAACGGAAGATGGTTTCATTCAGCAGGGTGAGATAATTTTTGGCCTGATTTTCCTCCGCAAAAAAGTTGCTGATTTCGAAAAGTCGCTCCTGCAGCCGCTCTTTGAACAGTTCGCTGCCCAGTTTTTCAAGGTCTTTTTCGATAGAAAAACTTTTGTTATCCCTGATTTTTTCGGTGATGAACGATTCGAGCCACTCCCGCAACCTGGGGTTTTCACTCACGCCGGCCACCAGCCGGTCGACGGCTTCCTCGGTGATCAGCCCCTGGTCGAGCTCCAGCTGGTAGTTGGGGGCAGTGCCGATTTCGCGGTTAAAGGCTTTCAGCACCCGCTGGGTAAACTTGTCGATGGTGCTGACCGAAAAACGGTTGTAGTCGTACAGGATATTTTCGAGCGCCCGGGCCGCTTTCTGTTCCAGGGCCGTTTCGGTGAGTCCGGTCTCCTGCAGCAGAATGGCTTGGTAGGGCGAATCGAGCCGGCGGGCCAGCTGGCCAAGCTGTTCCACCACCCGTTCTTTCATTTCGGCCGTGGCTTTGTTGGTGAAGGTGACCGCCAGGATACGCCGGTAGTTTTGTTCGTTTTTTAGCAGCAGTTTCAGGTATTCCACCACCAGCCGGAAGGTCTTTCCGGAGCCTGCCGAGGCTTTGTAAACAGTGAGCATGCTGGAGCTTTTAAGGTTGGTAATTGTTTCCGGAGACCGATACGCGGGTTTCTATTTTGAAGTTTTTCGAAACTTTGTACTGCATAAACATGGTTGCGCCGCGGGTGTCGAACTGGTTACTGCCGGGATGGGGCAGCGGCGCCGAGAAAATGGACCTGGCGCCGAAACTGTTGCCTCCCAGGGTAATTTTATCGGAAACCTGGTAGGTTGCTTGATTGAAAATGACTGCCGAGTGGAGAAATGGCGTCAAAAAAGTTCCGGTCAGCGAGGGAAAAAGAGCCGAAGAAAAGCCGGTTTCGTAACGCTGCGCCTGGATGCGCCAGTTGCTTTTCAGCAAGGTGGAAAAATCGAATGCCGGCAACTCCGGTTTTTCCAGAAAGAGCGGGGTGACCGGAAATTCCGACAACAGGTTTTGATAAAGCAATTCCGGTTTTACAGGCGTTTTCAGGCGCATGGTGTCCCGCTCAATCCCGGGAATTGGCGTTTTTACCAAATCCTGGGCCGACAGGTTTGCGCTGAAGAAAATTACCCCAATCAATAGCAGAACTCTTTTCATACCACTTTTTTCTCTTTTCCGATACTGGTTCGGCTGCCGGTTTTCCTGGAAAATAGGAAAAGTCAGCCGGTTTTCAAAATTAATGCTTTCGGCGGAAAACCCGCAGGGCATTTTCGGCCAGCATCAATTATATTTGTTTCACCGGGCGGTTCCAGGTTAAAAGCTGCCGCTGCCGGGCCCAGAAGTGTCGGATTTTTTGTTTTGGACCGGGAGTTTTAACTTTGAAGCGAAAACCTTAAATAAATGCGATGAAAGGAGCATGATTATTCTAAACACAAATCGAAAGGAAAATATTTTCATGCAAATTCCATTTTGATAGCTGGTTTGAAACCATTTGCGGATTACGAAAATTATAGAAACACGATTGAAAATTTATACGAATGAAAAAGAAAATAGCAGTTGTTTTGGCCGGTTGCGGCGTGTACGACGGCGCAGAAATCCACGAGGCCGTTTTTACCCTGCTGGCGATTGCCCGGCACGGCGCCGTTTCCCAATGTTTTGCCCCTGATATCAAACAGCATCATGTGGTGAATCACCTCACCGGCGAAGTGGTGCCCGAAACGCGAAATGTGCTGGTGGAAGCCGCCCGCATTGCCCGCGGAAAAATTAAGCCGCTGTCGCAGTTGGATGCTGTCGCTTTCGATGCCGTGATTTTTCCCGGCGGATTTGGAGTTGCCAAAAATCTTTGCACTTTCGCCTTTGATGGCGCGGACTGCCAGGTAAACCCCGAAGTGGAACAGACGATCCGCACGGCAGTGAAAGCCGGAAAACCGGTGGGGGCGCTCTGCATTTCGCCGGTGTTGCTGGCCAAAGTCCTGGAAGGGGTGGAGGTCACCATCGGTAATGATGCCGGAACGGCCGCGGCGCTCCGGCAAATGGGGGCGCGGCACACCGAAACTTCCCATGGCGAAGTGGTGATCGACCGTAAATTTAAAGCGGTGACCACCCCCTGCTACATGCTCGATGCTTCCATCGACCAGATTGCCGACGGCGCCGACGCAGTGGTGCGTGCCCTCCTGGATCTGATGTAGAAATTCCGGGTATGCCCTTGACCGATATCCATATTCATCATTCCCAGCCCGAAACAGGGGTGGTTTTTATCCGCAACCTGTTTCCCGGCGAGCCTTTCCCGGAAGGTGAAACCGAACGTTTTTTTTCGGTGGGGTTACACCCCTGGTTTCTGAAATCGGCGGAAGAGAACGCCGGACTGATGAAGCTGGTTGCCGAAAAAGCCGCGCTGCCGCAGGTGGTGGCGGTTGGTGAATGTGGCCTGGATAAATTGACGAAGGCAGCCTGGGAGGTGCAGACGGATGTTTTTGTGCAGCACGTGCTGCTGTCAGAGCGTTTGCAAAAGCCGTTGATCGTGCATTGTGTGCGGGCGCACAACGAGATTTTCCATTTCCGCAGGCAGTTGAAACCTACCCAGCCCTGGGTGATTCACGGCTACACCGGAAATGAAAACCTTACCCGTCAGTTGTTGGGCGCCGGTTTTCTTTTTTCTTTCGGGTACATCCTGCTGAACGAAAAAGCCCGTGCCGCGGCTTCCCTGCAGTTGCTGCCCCCCGGAAAATTTTTCCTGGAGACCGATGATTTTGAGGTTACCATTGGCGAAGTGTTCCAAAAGGCGGCGCAGTTGCGGCAGGTTGCAGCAGCGCAGTTGCAGGAGCAGCTCCTGCAAAACTTTCAAAAAATATTTCTGAAAAAATGAGTTGGTACGAACGAACGGAGTTATTGCTGGGCCCTGAACGGTATTCCCGGCTGAAAGCGGCCAATGTGCTGGTCGTGGGATTGGGCGGGGTAGGAGCCTATGCCGCCGAAATGATCTGCCGCGCCGGGGTGGGCCGAATGACCATTGTGGACGGCGATGTGGTGGAGGAGAGTAACCGCAACCGCCAGTTGCCGGCGCTGATTTCGAATTGCGGCAAACCGAAAGCCGAGGTGCTTGCCGAGCGTTTCCGCGATATTAACCCCGAATTGCAGCTGACGGTGCTGAATGAATACCTGCGCGACGAGCGGACAGTGGAGCTGCTCGGGAGCCAGTCTTTCGATTATGTGGTGGATGCCATCGACACGCTGTCGCCGAAGGTTTTTCTGATTTATCATGCCTTGCAGAAGGGGTACCGGGTGGTCAGTTCGATGGGGGCCGGTGGGAAAACCGATCCGGCGCGGGTTGCCGTTGCCGATATTTCCAAGTCGCACGACTGCAAGCTGGCGCGGATGGTCCGGAAGCGGTTGCACCGGCTGGGGGTTCGCAACGGCGTGAAAGTGGTTTTTTCGCCCGAGGAGGTGCCTTCCGGGGCGATCCGGCTGGAGCAAAGCACCAACAAGCTGTCGACGGTGGGGACCATTTCTTACCTGCCGCCGGTGTTTGGCTGTTTTATTGCCAGCGTGGTGCTCCGGGATTTGGCTGACGCGGGTGACAAGCTGCCGGCTGATTCGTTTGCCTAAAAAATAGTGTACTAAAAAAGGCGCCTTGCGGGCGCCTTTTATCGTTTGAATAGGTGTGTCTCTCTGAATTTATTCGGCTACCACTTCCAGGTCAACCTCCACATACACTTCTTTGTGCAGTTTCACTTTTACCGTGTAGTTGCCCAGTTCTTTGATATGGTCGTCGGAAACAACAATCTGTTTGCGATCGATTTCGTAGCCGTTTTTGTTAATCGCTTCGGCGATAACCAGCGGAGTAACCGAACCGAAGATTTTGCCGGTGGAGCTGGCTTTCACGCCAACCGAAACTTTGAGCTTGTCCAGACGGGCAGCCAAGGTTTGGGCATCTTCAATCAGTTTGGCCTCTTTGTGGGCACGCTGTCTTTTGTTTTCAGCCAGTACTTTTTTGGCCGACTCAGTAGCGATGACAGCCATTTTTTTAGGGATCAGATAGTTGCGGGCATAGCCGTCTTTAACTTTGACGATATCGTCTTTGTGTCCCAGTCGTTCTACGTCCTGTATTAAGATAATTTCCATTCTAATTCCTCCTCATTAATTATTTCAACATGTCGGTAACAAACGGAAGCAGGGCAATATTGCGGGCCCGTTTGATGGCTTTCGAAACTTTCCGCTGGTATTTCAGCGAAGTACCGGTGAGTCGGCGAGGAAGAATTTTTCCCTGCTCGTTCAGGAATTTTTTCAGGAACTCGGGGTCTTTGTAATCCACATACTTGATCCCGTTCTTTTTGAAACGGCAGTATTTTTTCTTTTTGATTTCTACTGACGGGGGTGTCAGATACCTGATTTCACTTGAGTTTGCTGTCATGGTTTATCCCTCCTTTTCCGATTTTTCTTTTAATACACTTCTTCTTTTACGACTGTATTCGACGGCATATTTGTCGAGTTTTACGGTCATAAAACGGATGATTTTTTCATCGCGGCGGAATTCAATTTCCAGTTTGTCGATAAATTCCGGGTTCGCTTTGAATTCGAACAGGTGGTAAAACCCAGTGGATTTCTTTTGGATGGGGTAGGCAAGCTTTTTCATTCCCCAGTCTTCTTCATGGATCATTTCACCTCCGTTTTCGGTGACGATGTCCCTGAATTTTTTTACCGTTTCCTTTACCTGTGCCTCAGATAAAACGGGAGTAGCGATGAAAACGGTTTCATACTGATTCATCATTTGACATCAATTTTAGTTAAACAATTTTTTGGACGCGCAAAATTAGAAATAAAATGTTATTCTTCAAATCTATACGAAGAATTGGCTGATAAAAAATAAAACCGCCCGGTTTTTAATCCTTCAGGCGGTTGACAGGCGGCAAAGTTACCTTTTTTAGAGCGGAATGTTACCATGTTTGCGCACCGGATTGGTTTTTCGTTTATTGCGGGTCATTTCGAGGGCCGCGATAATTTTGCTGCGGGTTACCTTGGGGTTGATGATTTCGTCGATATATCCCAGTGCAGCAGCTTTGTACGGATTGGCAAACGTCTCGCGGTATTCTTCCACGGCTGTGGCTTTCTCTTCATCGGTCAGTTTGTCGCGGTAGAGAATGTTGATGGCGCCTTCGGGGCCCATCACGGCGATTTCGGCGGTGGGATAGGCCAGGTTTACATCGGCGCCGATGTGTTTGCTCGACATCACGTCGTAGGCGCCGCCGTAAGCTTTGCGGGTGATGAGGGTGACTTTGGGGACGGTCGCTTCCGAAAATGCATACAACAGCTTGGCGCCGTGTTTGATGATGCCGCCAAACTCCTGGCCGGTTCCGGGCAAAAAGCCGGGAACATCGACAAAGGTTACCAGCGGGAGGTTGAAGGCATCGCAGAAGCGGACAAAGCGGGCCGCTTTAATGGAGGAGTTGATGTCGAGCACACCGGCCAGATGTGCCGGCTGGTTGGCTACAATGCCGACGGGCTGGCCGGCGAAACGGGCAAACCCGACGATGATATTTGGGGCGTAATGCGGCTGTACTTCGAGGAAATGTTTGTTGTCGATCACCCGGCTGATGATCTCTTTCATATCGTACGGTTTGTTGGGGTCGGCGGGGACGATCTCGTTCAGCGTGGGATCTTCCCGGTCCGAAGGGTCGATGGTGGACTTCACCGGCGGATCTTCCAGGTTGTTGGAAGGCAGGAAGCTGAGCAGTTCGCGGACCATCATCAGGGTCTGGTCCTCATCTTTTCCGACGAAATGAGCCACGCCGCTTTTGGCGCTGTGGGTCATGGCGCCGCCCAGCTCTTCTTTGGTTACATCTTCGTGGGTAACTGCTTTGATCACATCCGGGCCGGTTACAAACATGTGGCTCGACTCCTTGACCATAAAAATAAAGTCGGTGAGGGCTGGTGAGTAAACCGCGCCACCGGCGCATGGCCCCAAAATAGCGGAAATCTGCGGAATCACCCCCGACGACATGACGTTGTTGTAGAAGATGTCGGCGTAACCGGCCAGGCTTTCAACGCCTTCCTGAATGCGGGCGCCGCCCGAATCGTTCAGCCCGATGACCGGCGCACCCATTTTGAGGGCCAGGTTTTGTATCTTCACAATTTTGTCGGCATTGGCGCGGCTGAGCGTTCCGCCGAAAACGGTAAAGTCCTGTGCAAAAACATAAACCAGTTTGCCGTTTACCTTTCCGTATCCGGCAACCACCCCGTCGCCCAGGATTTTTTTCTTTTCCATGCCGAAATCATAATTCCGGTGGGTAACCAGCTTGTCGATTTCGTTAAATGTACCGGGGTCAAGGAGTTGCAGGATCCGTTCGCGGGCCGTTTTTTTTCCGGAAGTGTGCTGTTTTTCAATTTTTTCTTCACCTCCTCCTTGTTCGGCCTGCCGGTTAAAATCTTCGAGCAGTTGCAGCTTTTGTCTGATATCCATAAGTGGCTTTTTTTATTCAATTTCAATTAAAATCTGGTTGCCTTCGATGGTGTCGCCTTCGCTGACGTTGATTTTTTTGACAATTCCATCGATGGCGGCCTTGTATTCACTCTCCATTTTCATTGCCGAAATGATAACGGCCGTGTCTCCCTTTTGAATAGGGTCGCCTTCGGAAACGAGGATTTTGACAATCTTTCCGGGCATCGGGGAGAAGATGTTCTTTTCGCTGCTCTCCAGTCCGCTTCCGCCGCGATTGATCAGGTAGCGGGTTTCCGCATCGATGATTTCCACATCGTAGGTGTTGTAGAGGGTGTAGGCAATGTATTTTTTGGGTTGTTCGAGGGTGAGGAGTTCGATGTTGTAGGAGTGTCCCTCTTCGATAATCGAGAAAGTGCCGTCGGCAGTGTGCATCAGGTCCACGTTGTAGATTTTGTCGTCAACTTTTACCTGCAGCAGGTTGCCTTCCTGCCGGACGATTTCAACAAGGGCAAAGCGGTCGTTCAGTTTAATTTCTATCGACATAATTGAATTCTCCATGAATTGGTGATTTACTTTTTCCGAACTGCGGACCGGAACTGGTTGGCTCACTTAAAAATGGTGGGTGAGCGGAGTTTTCTTCCAGCGGTTTTGGGCGGGAACAAACTCTTTGTATCCGTAAACACGGCTCAGTTTATCCAGGTAATCGATGTAGGCCGAGATGATGACCATATCTTCGCAGTCGTCGTTACACCGGGCGGTGCCGGTCAGGGTATTCCGGTTTTTTTCGACGAAGTGGGTGTCGTATTTCCCTTCAATAAAGTCGGGGCAGTTCATGATCTTCTCCAGGTATTTGATGGAGGTTTTTACACCCGTGATTTTGTATTCATACAGCGCGCGTTTCATGCGTTTGATCGCTTCGTCGCGGGTATTTCCCCACACAATGAGTTTGGAGATCATCGAGTCGTAATAGATCGGGATTTCGTATCCTTCGTAAACATAGCCGTCGGTGCGGACGCCGAATCCGAGCGGTTCGGTTATTTTACAAATTTTCCCCGCGCTGGGCATGAAGTTGTTGTCGGGGTCTTCGGCATAAATCCGGCATTCGATGGCGTGTCCCTGTTGAACCAGCTCTTCCTGTGCAAAAGGAAGTTTTTCTCCCTGGGCAACCAGGATTTGCTGTTTGACCAGGTCGATCCCGGTGACGCGCTCGGTGATCGGGTGTTCCACCTGCAGGCGCGTGTTCATTTCGAGGAAGTAGTAGTTCAGGTTGTTATCGACCAGAAATTCGATGGTTCCGGCGCCGGTGTAACGGACCGTTTTGGCGGCTTCAACGGCGGCTTCGCCCATTTGCCTGCGCAATTGGGGCGTCATCAGGGGCGAGGGGGTTTCTTCGATCATTTTCTGGTGGCGGCGCTGAATGGAGCACTCGCGTTCGAAAAGGTGGACCGTGTTCCCGTATTCGTCGGCCAGGATTTGAAACTCGATGTGGTGGGGCGAGGTAATGTATTTTTCGATATACACCGAACCGTCGCCAAAAGCAGACTGCGCTTCGGAACGGGCGGCACGCAGGGCGGTGAGTACCTCCTTTTCGCGGTGGACCAGTCGCATCCCTTTTCCGCCCCCGCCGGCTGCTGCTTTGATCATTACCGGCAACCCGATTTTCTGGATCTCTTCCAACGCGCGCACTTCGTCAGAAATGCTGCCTTCGGTTCCGGGAACTACCGGAATGCCGGCTTTTTGCATGGTTTCGCGGGCCTTGATCTTATTGCCCATCTGCACGATCACCTCCGGCGACGGTCCGATGAAGATAATGCCTTCTTCGCGGCACCGGCGGGCAAAAGTGGCATTTTCCGACAAAAAACCGTATCCCGGGTGGATGGCATCCGCCTGGCAGTTGCGGGCGACTTCAATAATTTTTTCAATATTCAGATAACTCTCCGACGATGGGGCCTTGCCGATGTAATAGGCTTCGTGCGCATAACGGACGTGCAGGGAAAGACGATCGGCTTCGGAGTAAACCGCTACGGTTTCAATGTCCATTTCCCGGCAGGTTCGCATGATCCGTACAGCAATTTCTCCGCGGTTGGCTACTAAAATCTTCTTGATTTTACGCATAAATTTGAATACAGATTTTACTTTTTTTCTTGAAACAACTATTAACAACTCTCAAATTACGAAAAAGTTTAAAGGTTCCTTTCATTGTGTCAAACTACCCGTGATTACTGCGGAAATGGTTGCTTTTTTTTCGAAAAAACTAAAGAACGGTTATAATTTTTTGCGGATATTATTTTCCTGTCGATTTTTATTTACTTTTGAATATTGCTATTCCTGAACATGAAAATTGTACGGCTTTTTTTACAGCTTGTAATGGTTTTGTCCCCGGTAATTTTGGCTGCCCAGCCCGGGACTTATTCGCTTTCATCCGATTCGCTGGTGAATTTTCATGCCAGTAACAAAAGAGTTTATTACGCCACCCGAACCGCCCAAAAACCCAAAGTAGACGGGCGGCTCGATGATCTCTGCTGGGAACAGGGAAGCTGGAGCGGAGGGTTTGTTCAGCAGCAACCTCGTCAGGGGCAGGCTCCTTCGCAGGAAACCGAAATCAAAATCCTTTTCGATAGCGACAACCTTTATGTGGCGATGCGCTGCTGGGACAACGAACCAGGAAAAATCAGCCCGCTGCTGGGGCGCCGCGATGATTTTACCACCGGCGACATGGCCGGGATAGCCCTGGATACCTACTTCGATAAGCGGACCGCTTTTGAGTTCAACCTGTCGGCAGCAGGCCAGAAAATTGACCTGGTGCACCTGGGCGCTTACCAGTGGGATACCAATTGGGATGCGGTGTGGGAAGGCAAAACCCATGTGGGGGATTCGCTCTGGACGATTGAAATGCGGATCCCGTTCAGTCAGCTGCGCTTTGCCGACAAGCCCGAACATGTGTGGGGGATGCACATCTGGCGCTGGATCGACCGCCTCGATGAGGAGGACCAATGGAAGCTGATTCCGATTGACGCCCCGGCCATGGTTTATATTTTTGGGGAACTCAGGGGAATCAGCGGCATCAGCCCGAAACGAAACTTCGAGGTGATGCCCTTTGCCAAAGTACGCTACCTCTCCGGAACCGAAAATAAAAACTGGTTTGGCATGGGGCTGGATGGGAAAATAGGCCTCTCCTCCAATTTTACGCTTGATTATACGTTCAATCCCGACTTCGGACAGGTGGAGGCAGACCCTTCGGAGTTAAACCTGACTGCCTACGAAGTTTTTTACAATGAAAAACGTCCGTTCTTCCTGGAAGGGAGTGCCATGCTCGATTACAGTATCGGCGGCGATATGCTTTTTTATTCGCGCCGCATTGGCCATGCCCCCAGTTATTCGCCCTACCTGGAAGCGGGGCAGTCGGCCCAGGTACCGGGTAACACGTCTATCATCAGTGCATTGAAACTGACCGGCAAAAGTAAAAAAGGGCTTTCGGTAGGCCTGGTGAATAGCCTCACCGCCCGTGAAGAAGCCACTGTTTCATCGGCCGAAGAGGTGTTTCGTGAAGCGGTGGAGCCGTTTTCCAACTATTCGGTGGGACGGCTGAAACAGGATCTCAACAATGGCAATACGGTGATCGGCGGAATGTTCACTTCTGTTTTACGGTCGATCAAAGATGAACAGCTCACTTTTTTACCCGACAAATCGCTGGTGGGAGGGACCGATTTTCTGCACAACTGGAAAAACCGGAAATATTTTGTCGATATGAAAAGTTTTTGGTCCCATACTACCGGAAACAAAGAGGCCATTTCGCAACTGCAGTTGTCGTCGCGGCACTATTTCCAGCGGCCCGATGCCGCACACCTGGCGTTCGATCCTGAGCGGACCGCCTTGTCGGGCTGGGGAGGCGAGCTGCGCGGCGGAAAACAGAGCGGCAAATTCAGGGCTGCCGGAAAGCTGAGCTGGCGTTCGCCCGGCGTTGAGCTGAACGATCTGGGCTATCTTCGCGAAGCCGACCTGATCAGCCAGGAGGCCGAGTTCACGTACCAGGTGAACAAACCGAAAGGGATTTTCCGGAATTACAGCACAACTGTCCTGCAGCGCCATCAGTGGAGTTACGGCGGGGAAAACACGGGAGACCTGTTCCGGTTGGATTCCAGGGTGAAATTTACCAACCTGTGGCAGATCAACCTGTATGCTGCACGATATATCAACCGGGTCGACACCCGCCAGCTGCGGGGTGGTCCTTCGTTGCGAATGGACTCCTTTACCAACGGCGAACTGTTTGTGCAAACCAACAGCAGCCGCAAAGTTTTTGTTGGCACCGGCTATTTCCGGCGGTGGGTTGACGACGGCATTTCCGGGATCAACGAATATAACTTTAAAATCAGGTGGCAGGTGAGCGACCGTTTCATGCTTTCGTCGAACACCAAATATGAAGTGGTTGCCGACAACAGCCAGTATGTAACCCGGAAGATTACCGCGGCTGAAACCAAATACCTGGTGGGGGAAATTGCCCGGAAAACATTGTACACTACGCTGAGGGCCGAGTTTTTTGTGACCCCCGAATTGTCGCTGCAGCTTTACGGCAGCCCGTACGCCTCCACCGGACAGTACCGCTCCTTTAACAAGGTAGCCGACAGTGGCGCCCGCGACCTCCACAAGAGGTTTTCCCCGCTTACTATTCTGTCGCAGCAGGATGGCCGTCTGCACCTGGATGAAGACCGGAACGGCACCCCCGATTTTTATATTTCCAATCCCGATTTCAATTTTCAGGAGTTTCGGTCAAACTTTGTTTTGCGCTGGGAGTACAAAGCCGGATCTACCTGCTATTTCGTCTGGTCGCACAACCGTTCGCGGTACGAACAGGGCTACAATCCCTCTATTTTCGATAGTTTCAGAGGGATTTCGGGAGTTGGGCCACAAAATCTCTTTATGCTGAAATTTAGTTACTGGTTCTCGTTGTAGCAAAGGTTTTTATCTTTGCGCCCCATGAAACTGCATGAATATTTTCCGTTTTACAGGCGAAACCTGTTGCTGGCTGCGCCGGTCGTGATGTCGCAGATCGGGCAGGTAACGGTTTCGCTGATCGATAATATGATGGTCGGATATGTGGGAACGACCGAGCTGGCTGCTGCCTCTTTTGCCAACAATGTGTTTATGATCGGGATGATTTTCGGAATGGGAATCACGTTTGGATTGACCCCGCTCACCGGAGAAACCTATGGCAAGGGAAAGCTGAAACAAACAGCCCAGTGGCTGAAAAACGGAGTGGTCACCCACCTGCTGGCAGCTGTCGGACTCTCCCTGCTGATGCTGTCGGTTTACTGGCTCTTGCCGTTTCTGGGGCAAACCCATGATGTGGTGAAACTTGCTCAACCCTACTACCTGTGGTTGTGCGCCTCGTTGCTCCCTTTTATGATCTTTTTTACCTTCAAACAGTTTTGGGAAGGAATTGGCAACACCCACATCGCTATGATCATTACCCTGACCGCCAATGTGGTCAATGTGGTTGTCAATTACCTTTTTATTTTTGGAAAATTTGGCTTTCCCGAGCTGGGGCTTACCGGCGCCGGTATCGGCACTTTTGCTGCCCGTTTTACGATGCCTTTCCTGTTTTGGGTCATCATTCGGAGGAACTGCCGCTACCGGCGTTATCTCATCCTGGCGCATCACCAGCTGCTGCGGCTGACCGATATTGTCAAGATTCTCCGGTTAGGAATTCCGATCGCCTTTCAGCTGATTGTTGAGGTGTCGGCCTTTAGCCTGGGCGCTGTCATGATGGGCTGGCTCGGCGAAGTTGATCTGGCAGCTCACCAGGTTGCGATCGGAATGGCTTCGTTTACCTATATGATTGCGGTGGGAATTTCGTCGGCAACCACCATCCGGGTGAGCCACCAAAAAGGCGTCCACGACTACCTCTCGATGAAACGGGCGGCCTACGCCTCTACCCATTTGGTGCTGTTTTTTATGTCGATGATGGGACTCACCTTTGTTTTGCTGAGAAATCAGCTGCCGCTTCTTTTTACCTCCGATCCGCAGGTGATTGCCATTGCAGCGCAGTTGCTTGTTGTAGCTGCATTCTTTCAGGTTTTCGACGGGCTGCAGGTGGTTATGCTCGGCAGCCTCCGGGGTATGTCGGATGTGCGGATTCCTATGCTCATCGCTTTTCTGGCCTACCTGGCGCTGGGACTGCCGGCAAGCTATTTCTTTGCGTTTGTCCTTAAACTGGGACCCGAAGGAATTTGGTACGGTTATTTGCTGGGACTTGGTACTGCCGGTATCTTGTTCTATGGGCGATTCAGGAGAAATTTGAAGCAGCTGCTATAAAAAAACGGGCTATCTGCGGTGAAGATAACCCGATTGTTCATAGTTTAGTTTAGCCAGATCAGAAAAGATATTAGTTTAATAGAGAAAAGGTAGTTCTGAATACTTTGTCAATTAACTTTCGTTTAACGCTTTGCTAATATAGCATAAATATGACTGCGCAACCACCTACTGTTAAAAATTTATTAATATTTGTTAAAAAGTGTTTTAAAATCCTTTTTAAATGGTTGTGGGTCAGGGAGAGTTTAAACGTAAATATGTTATAGAATATATTTAGGACAGAATTCGTTGGGGCTGCCAAAAGCTTATTTTGAAAAATATTTCCTTGAAATTGCTTTTTTATATGTTGGTTATTAGGGTTTTATTGAATAAAACACAGAAAAACAACAACAATGTTAAAAGGGTGATAAAAATCATTAGTATTGAATACGAAATCTAAACCTGAGAAAATGCTGGCAGTAAAACTTGTAGGAATTGAGCAGATGGCACTCGCCGAGGTGGAAAAGCCATCGAAAATTGGTCCGGATGAGGTGTTGATCCGGATCCAGTCGGTTGGAGTTTGCGGATCAGATGTGCACTACTATGCCGATGGGAAAATTGGGAGCCAGGTCGTGGAGTATCCGTTTATTGTGGGGCACGAGTGTTCGGGAATTATTGAAGCCTGCGGTGCAGCAGTATTTCATGTAAAGGTTGGCGACCTGGTTGTGGTCGACCCTTCCGTGCATTGTGGCCGATGCGACCAGTGCCTTGGCGGAAGGCCGCATACCTGCCGGAATAACCGTTTTTTGGGGTGCCCTGGCCAACTCGAAGGTTGCCTCACCGAATATCTGGTAATGCCGGCCTTCACCTGTTTTCCGGTTACCGGAATGATGGATGCCACCGAGGCTGCCCTCATCGAACCGCTTACCATTGGCGTGTATTCCGTAAAACTGGCCTCGCTTGTTTCTTCGGCTGCCAGCGTGGCCATTTTTGGCGCCGGACCGATTGGGTTGAGTATCCTGCTAAAGCTTCTTGCCGACGGAGTCAGCAATATTACCATGATCGAACCCCTGGATTACCGGTTGGAAATGGCTGGCAGAATGGGCGCTTTCCGACAAATTAACCCGTTGAAAGAAGAGGTTTTGGCCACCGTCGCGAAGGAGGAAAAATTGTTGCTGGATGTGGTTTTTGAAGCCAGCGGAGAGCAGGAAGCGGTTGATCATGCGCTGAAGATCCTGAAACCCGGCGGCAAACTGGTCCTGGTGGGCATTCCGGCCAGTGCCTCTTACCGGTTTGACATGGATTTGATGCGGCGCAAGGAGATCACCGTTATCAATGTAAGACGGCAGAACCATTGTGTGGAGGAGGCGATCGACCTCGTTGCCAGCCGGAAAGTTGATGTCAGAAAGATGGTAACCCACTATTTTGCTCCGGAAGAGACCCCCGCTGCCTTTGCGATGGTGGCCGGCTACAAGGATGGCGTCGTCAAGGCGATGATCAACTTTGGAACAGAGCTGTCGGGCAAAGGCTGATTGCAGCTCAGATCATATTTTTCTGGTTCAGGAGGTTTTGAAAAGCAATCCGGTAGGAGCTGCTCACCGGGATAAGTTTGTCGCGGATTTTGATGGTATTGTTTTCAATATAGTCGATTTTGTCGACGGCTACCAGGTAGGATTTGTGGACCCGGATAAACCGGGTTGGATCCAGAATCCCCTGGATGGTCTTAAAATTCTGCAGGGTCATAATTTTGTCCGTTTCGGTGCGGATCAGCAGGTAGTCGCGCATCCCTTCTATGTAAAGGATTTTGCTGAAATAGACCTTCACCGTTTTGCTTCCCGATTTGATAAAGGTGTACTCCTGCCTGGCCGGGACTGTTTCGGCGGCCGGCGCTACAATACGCGACTGGTGTGCGGCATCTTTCAGAAAACGGGCATAAACTTTTTCGACTGCCTTCACAAAACGCTCAAACGGGATGGGTTTCAACAGGTAGTCTACCACGTCTAACTCGTAGGCTTTCAGGGCGTAGTGGTCGTATGCGGTGGTGAGCACAATGTAGGGCGGGTCTTTCATCGTTTCCAGCAACTGGATGCCGGTAAATTCGTCCATCTGGATATCGAGAAAAAGCAGGTCGACTTTGTTTTCGCGCAGAAAAGTGAGCGAAGCCAGTGCACTATCGAAAGTAGCCAGCAAATTCAGGTAGTCGATCTTTTCGGCGTAGCGCTGAATTTTTTTCAGGGCAAGGATTTCGTCGTCAATAGCAACACAATTCATTTTCATGCCAGCGGAACTTTAAGGTGAACTTCAAAGGTATCTTCCAGTTGGTTGGTTTTGAGTAAGGCCTGGTTTCCGTAGAGCAAGTTAATGCGTTTTTCCACATTTTTCAACCCCATTCCGCTGCCCTCTCCCGGAAGCGAAAAGTTGTTCTTGCGGGTGTAGTTGAAAGTAAACAGGTGGATGTGCTGCTCTTCAATGGAAAAATCGATAACGATTCCCGGGGTATCCGACTGTTTGTTGCAATGTTTGACCGCATTTTCAATGATCGGGATAAAAAGAAGCGGGGGGACAGTTTTGCCGGTCACATTTCCGGTTATCCTGAATTGCAGAAAATTGGGCGATTGAAAGCTGAGCCGCGCCAGTTCGAGATAATCTTCGATGTAGCTGATTTCACGCTCCAGCGGTACCTTTTCCTGGTTCGATTCGCGAAACATAAACCGCATAATTTTCGACAGCAGAAAGATGGCATTCGAGGCTTTCTCCCGGTCTTCAAAAATCAGTGAGTCGATGTTGTTCAGAACATTAAACAGGAAGTGCGGATTTACCTGGGCACGCAGGGTCCCCAGTTCCGACTGGATGCTTCTCTTTTCCAGTTCGGCCCGCGAAAGCTGTATTTTAAAGGAGTGGCGGATCAGTTTCAAAGCCGATGCTGACCCAACAATGATAAAGTTGGAACTGAGGGAATAAAAAATTTCATGCGCCATCGGGTAGGGATAGACCCAGATGCCGATGTAGGGATGCAGGTTGTATTTGATGAAAATGGAGAAAAAGACGTTTCCGCCAATAACAAGAATAAAACCGCTGAAAAAGATCAGGTACTTTTTCTTCAGCAAAAAGTGGGGGATCAGCAGTAAAATAACCAGGTAGGTGGTAATAATATCCAGCGGAAGGTAGGTGAGGTTGTCGCGCACGGCCGGCCATATCTCCTTGGTCGGCAAGGAAGGCAAAACCGTGTAAAAGCTGAAAATGGCAATCCAGAAAAGGATATGGTCCAGTATTCTATATTTAAAAACCCTCATAAATTACTGTTTCTACCACAATTGTATCTGAAATAATTGTTCTGTTGCTAAAAAAATCTGCCACTGCCTGGGGTGGCTCTTCCAACCGGTGTTCCGGCACGGCGAATGCTGTTTGTCGATCGCGACGGAGAACAAAGCTGTCCACACGTTCCGGCCGGTAGTAGGAGGAAATCATACCAGGGTTTCCTCTCCTTCCGATTTGGCGATGATAACTGCCGCGCAGGTGTCTCCCAAAACATTGACGGTGGTTCGCGACATATCCAGAATCCGGTCTACGGCCAGGATCAGTCCCACCCCTTCCAGCGGAAGGTTAACGGCATTCAACACGATGGCCATCATCACCAGGCCGGCCATCGGAATCCCGGCTGAACCGATGGCGGCCAGCAGCGCCGTCATTACCACAATGGCCTGCTGCCCGACCGTCAGGTCGATTCCGTAAGCCTGGGCGATAAACATCACGGCAACACATTCGTACAGGGCTGTTCCGTTCATGTTGATGGTGGCTCCCAACGGCAGGGTAAAGCTGGCGATTTTATTTGAAACGCCGCTTTTGTGTTCCACTGCATCCATCGAAAGGGGCAGCGCTGCATTGGACGAAGAGGTGGAAAACGCCGTCAGCAGCGGGGTGGCCATATTCCGGTAGTGAGCCAGCGGATTGGCCTTGCCGATGAACTTTACCAACAGGGGTAAGCTGATTCCGGCGTGAACGATCAATCCGACCATTACGACCAGCATGTACAATCCCAGGCTGCCGGCGATATTACCCAGTGAGCCGGCATTTCGGGCCACCTCTCTGGCTACAATCCCAAAAATTCCCAGCGGGGTAAAGCGGATGATGAACATGGTGATTTTCATCATCACCTCAAAGGCTGACTCGAAAAATGTTGTCAGAAAAATCTTGTTTTTTTCCCCGGCAC
>JARKOX010000167.1 GCA_029975525.1 Prolixibacteraceae bacterium
AAAATCCCGGGTGGCGTATTTCTGGTAGCCCGCTACGGACAGCTGGTGTATTACAAAAGCGCCGGATACCGCAGCGCCGATAAAAAGGAGATGTACCAAAAAGACGACATTTTCCGCATTGCCTCGATGACCAAAGCCGTAACCAGCGTGGCGGTAATGCAGCTCTACGAACAGGGCCTGCTGGGCCTCGACGATCCGGTGTACAAATATATCCCGGCCTTTAAAGAGACACAGGTCCTCGACACCTTCAACGAAGCCGATTCGAGTTACACCACCGTGCCTGCCCAAACGCCGGTTACCATCCGCCACCTGCTCACCCACACTTCCGGAATCACCTACGGCGACTTTAACCCCGGAAAACTGATGGCCGTTTACAAAAAGAACGGCATGCTGGGGGTGGGACTTTCGCACAACTCCTGGACAACCGAGGAGTTCATCAACCGGCTGGCAAAAGTTCCGCTCGCTTTTCAACCCGGCGAACGTTTTCTGTACGGATTAAACATGGATGTGCTGGGCCGCGTGGTCGAAGTGGTTTCGGGCGAAAAACTGGCCGACTACTTCCGCAACCACATTTTTGAACCGCTGGGCATGACCGACACCTGGTTTTATCTCCCGAAAGAGAAACAGCCGCGGCTGGTGCCCGTTTACAGCTTCAAACAGGACGGCAGTCTGGCGATGGCTTCCCAGAACAATCTGGCCCCGGGGCTCGACTATCCCCAAAAGGCCGACAACCACCACTATGCCGGCGGAGGCGGACTCTCCTCGACGGCGCCCGACTACGCCCGTTTTATCCAGGCGCTGCTCAACCAGGGAGCGCTGAACGGAAACCGGATTTTGGGACGAAAGACCATCGAAACCATGACCTCCGACCAGCTGATCCGCCTGAATGCCGAAGGAAAAGGGATAAGCCGCCGCCCCGGGGAAAGTTTCTGCCTCGGCTTTGGACTGCTCACGGCTGCCGGAGAAGGGATCAGCTCCAAATCGGCCGGAACCTACGAATGGGGAGGCTATTTCAATACCAAATTTTTTATCGACCCGCACGAAAGCCTCATCTTTGTCGGCATGACGCAGGTTTCGCCCTTCCCGCACGGCGAATTCTGGGACCGCCTCACGGCTGCGATTTACGGAGCCATTGAGGATTAAATTCCTCCGGAAAAGCTTCGGAAAGCAGCAAACCCGGCACAAACAGCCGACGTAACCAGACAGCTGCCGGCAGAACTTTTCGGCAAGAGTAAAACTTCACCTGTTCACGTCTTACCCAAAAGGGGTTTCATCCATGCTTCTCCAAAACAGTGGCGCCAAACGCAACTGTTGACCGACTTTTTGCACATCTTTCCTGGATTTCCCGCAGGAAATTGTATTTTCGGACATTGTTTCCAATCGACGATTTATGCAACTTATTCCGGTAACCGATAAAAAGACAATCGGGCTGTTTCATAAACTCCCCTTTACCATCTACCGGCACGATCCAAATTGGACGCCGCCGCTCCGTGAGTTGACCGAAGAGGTGTTCAATCCGAAAAAAAATGCCGGAATCCGGCAGGGAGGCGTCCGGAGATGGATAGTGACCGACGGCCGGGAACCACTGGGCCGGATTGCTGCCTTTTATGAACCGGGGTACGCCGGAAGTTACGAGCAACCCACCGGCGGCATCGGCTTTTTCGAATGTGCGGACAACCAGCAGGCGGCCAACTTGCTTTTCGATGCAGCCCGTCAATGGTTGACTTCCGAAGGAATGGAAGCGATGGACGGCCCCATCAACTTTGGCGAAAACTTCTTCAACTGGGGGCTGCTGGTCGATGGACGCAAACAGCAGACCTTCGGGATGCAATACCATCCCGGCTACTACCAGCAGTTATTTCTGAATTACGGTTTCCAGACTTTTTACGAGCAGTTCAGCTACCGGATGGACATCACCAGCCCCGACCTGCCCGAGCGGTTCTGGAAAATAGCCGCCTGGGTGGCCCAGAAACCCGATTTTACGTTTGAACATTTCACCTTCAAAAACCAGGAGAAATATATTGCCGATTTTATCCGGGTACACGATCAGGCCTGGAAAAAACACGACAACTTCAAGCCGGTTGATCCGGCAGATATCCGCAGCCTGCTGAAAGACTCCCGGCTTCTGCTCGACGAGGAGTTCATCTGGTATGTGTACCACCAGGGCGAACCGATCGCTTTTTTTATGATGATCCCCGATGTCAACCAGGTCCTGAAAAAACTGGGAGGCGGCAAACTCCACCTCTTTAAGCTGCTGAAACTGTTTTACTATCTGAAGAGCAATGTCATCTCCCGTTGCCGGGTGGTGGTCATGGGCGTTGTGCCCAAATTCCAGCGGTCGGGAATCGAATCGGGAATTTTCTACCAGCTGCGGCAGGTTATGCTGCGCAAACCCTGGTATAACGAGATGGAGCTGAGCTGGGTCGGCGACTTCAACCCCAAAATGATTGCCCTGTTCAAGGCGGTGGGCGCCCAACACGAAATCACCCACCACACCCTGCGTTTTTTGTTCGACCGGACCAAAGCGTTCAAACGGGCGCCGGTGATCGCCGACTAATAACCTGAAAAATCAGCAACCATTCAGACAACTCAAAAAAAATCGTCTGCTTTACGGTTCGGCACAACAGATTCATTTCAGGCAGCGCACGCTTACGCGTATGTTTTCACACTAAAATTTGGTAAATTGTTTTTAAAAACCGATTAATATGCAATTACTGGAAGTAAAGGATAAAAAAACCAAAAGACTTTTTCACCAGGTTCCGCACCTCATTTACCGCAACGATCCCAACTGGGCCTGCCCGCTGGAGATGATGGTCGAAAACACATTTGTTCCGGAGAAGAACCCCTCCTTTAAAAACGGGGAGGCCATCCGCTGGGTGCTTGTTGACGACCGCGGGAAACTGCTGGGACGTATCGCCGCGTTTTACAACCGCGACAAGGCTTACATCTTCGAGCAGCCCACCGGCGGATGCGGCTTTTTCGAATGTGTGAACAACCAGGAAGCTGCCAACCGCCTTTTTGATGCCGCCCGCGGCTGGCTCCGCGAAAAAGGAATGGAAGCCATGGACGGCCCGGTCAACTTCGGAGAGAACTACATCAACTGGGGATTGCTGGTCGACGGCTTTATGCCGCAGGGATTCGGAATGCCCTACAATCCGCCCTACTACCTCGAACTGTTCGAAAAATATGGCTTCCAGCTCTACTTCAAACAGTTCAGCTACCACCTGGACACCACGCTCCCCGAGCTCCCCGAACGCTTCTGGAAAGTGGCCGAATGGGTGGCCAAAAAACCACAGTTCAGCTTTCGTCATTTTACCTGGGAAGAAAAAGATAAGTTCATCGACGACTTTGCCACAGTTTACGACAACGCCTGGCGGTTTCACGAACACTTCAAGCCGATCGACAAAGACGACCTGCGCGATTTTCTGGTCTCCTCCAAACTGCTTATCGAGGAGAAGTTCATCTGGTTTGCCTACCACAACGACGAACCCATCGCCCTGTTTGTGATGGTTCCCGATGTGAACCAGATCCTGTCCAAACTGAACGGGAAGCTGAATTTCTGGAATATCCTGAAACTGCTGTGGTACCGCAAGCGAAAAACCATGACCCGTACCCGCAGCCTGATTATCGGCATCTCGCCCAAATACCAGCGCTCGGGCATCGAAGCGGCAATCTTCTGGAACCTGCGCCCGGTGATGTATTCCATGCCCTGGTATGTAGAGATGGAGCTGTCGTGGGCCGGCGATTTCAACCCCAAAATTGTTGCGTTGTATGAATCGGTTGGCGGCAAACATACCAAAACCCACTACACCATGCGCTACCTGTTTGACCCGGCCAAACCGTTCAAACGGGCACCGATTATTCATCCCAAAGAAGAGACAGAAAAAATTGAAGATAAAAATTGAGAACCCCTTGGAAATTATCAAAGTATCTTTAACTTTGCCCCCCGTTTAGAAAACCAAAGGTAAAAGCATTCAGGTTATGAAAAAAGGAATACATCCGGAGAGTTACAGGTTGGTAGCATTCAGAGATATGTCGAACGGCCACACGTTCCTCACCCGCTCAACCGTTCAGACCCGCGAAAACGTAGAGATCGACGGAGTCGAGTATCCATTGGTAAAATTGGAAATTTCCAATACCTCACACCCGTTCTACACTGGTAAAGTTAAACTGGTGGACACCGCCGGCCGTGTGGACAAATTCATGAGCCGTTACAAAACGCACATGGATCAGCGGAAGAAATAAATTTTTCAACAAAGTATACGAAAAAGCTCTGGATTCCGGGGCTTTTTTTGTGTCGGAAAGTTTGCTCAGCCACCCTTCCGGATTTCCCAAAAAAGAGACCCGCTTCTTTTTTTGCATGAACAATTCATCGTTTCATCCATTATTGTAGTGGCACAACAATTGCCTTACAGTAGTCCTCATTTTACTACTGATAATAACCGACAATTTGTCACAAACCAGGATGCTGATCATGGGAAAAATAAAAGACAAAAAAAACAACACCTTTATATTTTCAGAGTTAATGCACCGCGAACCTGACTTTATGCCGATCATTGCCGACGGCGACGATGCCGAATTGCGGAACCTGGAGGTTCCCGATGTACTGCCAATTCTGCCGCTGCGTAATACGGTACTATTTCCGGGAGTGGTCATCCCGATCACGGTAGGACGAAAAAAATCGCTCCGGCTGATCCAGGATGTCTACCGGGGAAGCAGATTGCTGGGCGTGCTGGCCCAAAAAGATTTTACCATCGACGAACCCGCCGGCGAAGACCTTTACCAGCTGGGGACGGTTGCTGAAATTTTAAAAGTGCTCGAAATGCCCGACGGCTCCACCTCGGTCATCATCCAGGGAAAACGGCGGTTTAAAATACGCGAGTTTCTATCCAGTGAGCCCTATTTTAAAGCGGCCATCGAAACGCTCACCGACGTTCCGCCGGCCAACAACAACGAGTTCAATGCGATTGTAGGCTCGCTGAAAGACCTGTCGATCAAAATTGCGCAGTTTGCTGCCAATGTGCCGCCCGAAGCCACCTTTGCCGTCAAAAATATCGAAAACTCCACCTTCCTCATCAACTTCATCTGCTCCAACACCGATATCGAAGTTGACGACAAACAAAAGCTGCTGGAGATCGACGACCTGCGCGACCGGGGCGTACAGGCCATCAGCTACCTGGTAAAAGAGGTCCAGATGCTGGAGCTGAAACGCGATATCCAGTCGAAGGTAAAAACCGATATCGACAAGCAGCAGCGTGAATTTATGCTGCACCAGCAAATGAAAACCATCCAGGACGAGCTGGGCGGAAATCCGGTCGAACAGGAGATCAAAGAGCTGAAAGAAAAAGCCGGAGGTAAAAAATGGAGCGAAGAGGTCGCCAAATTTTTCGAAAAAGAGGTGGAAAAACTGGGACGGCTCAACCCGGCGGCCGGCGAATATTCGGTACAGTTTACCTATTGCCAGACCCTGCTTGAACTGCCGTGGAATGAGACCACCGAAGACAATTTCGACCTCAACAACGCGGCACGCGTCCTCGACGAAGACCACTTCGGACTGGAAAAGGTAAAAGAGCGGATCCTGGAACACCTGGCGGTCCTCAAGCTGAAAAACGACCTCAAAGCGCCAATCCTCTGCCTGTACGGGCCTCCCGGCGTGGGGAAAACCTCGCTGGGCAAATCGATAGCCCGCGCGCTGGGGCGTAAATATGTGCGGGTCAGCCTGGGCGGCCTGCACGACGAATCGGAAATCCGCGGCCACCGCAAAACCTACATCGGTGCCATGCCCGGCCGCATCATTCAGAATATTAAAAAGGCAAAATCTTCGAACCCGGTTTTTGTCCTCGACGAAATCGACAAGGTATCCAAGCAGTTTCACGGCGACCCTGCCTCGGCCCTGCTTGAGGTACTCGACCCGGAACAAAATGCCGAATTCCACGACAATTATGTGGAGCTGGAGTACGACCTGAGCAAGGTGATGTTTATTGCTACGGCCAATAACCTCAGCACCATTGCTCCTCCGCTGCGCGACCGCCTCGAACTGATCGAGGTGAGCGGTTATCTGGTGGAAGAAAAAATTGAAATCGCCCGCCGCCACCTGATTCCCAAACAGCTCGAAAACCACGGGCTGAAACCGGCAGATATCCTCTTTACGAAAGAGATTATCGAACAGATCATCGAACAGTACACCCGCGAATCGGGTGTGCGTGAACTGGACAAAAAAATCGCCAAAGTTGTCAGGCGTATTGCCAAAAAAATTGCTTTTGACGAGCCTTACAATAAAAAACTGACCCGCGAAGATATCCGGACGTACCTGGGCGTTGCCGAATACACCAAGGAAGCTTACCAGGGTAACGAATTTGCCGGAGTGGTTACCGGACTGGCCTGGACAGCTGCCGGCGGCGAAATTCTGTATGTGGAAACCAGCCTGAGCAAAGGCAAGGGCAACCTTACCCTGACCGGCAACCTGGGCGACGTGATGAAAGAATCGGCCATGCTGGCGCTGGAATATATCAAAGCCCACGCCGCCGACCTGGATATCAATCCCGACATCTTCCCCAACTGGAATGTCCATGTCCACGTTCCGGAAGGAGCCATCCCCAAAGATGGCCCTTCGGCAGGAATTACCATGATCACCTCGCTGGCCTCGGCGTTTACCCAACGCAAGGTAAAAAAACATCTGGCCATGACCGGCGAAATTACCCTCCGCGGAAAAGTACTCCCGGTGGGCGGTATCAAGGAGAAGATCTTGGCTGCCAAACGGGCCGGCATCCGCGAGATCATTCTTTCAAATGACAATAAGAAACACCTGGAAGAGATCAAGGATATTTACCTCAACGGGCTGAAATTCCACTTTGTGGATACCGTGCAGGAGGTTTTGGAACTGGCCCTGCTAAAAAGCAAGGTTGACCATCCGCAAAAAATTGAATAGCAAAAAACAGAAAAGGCAGGTTCAAAGCCTGCCTTTTACTGTATATCCTCGTTTTTCAATTTGTGCTATGATCTCGGTTTCGCTGGTTTTGCCCGGGTCGAACCGGACAAAAGCGGTCGAATCATTCAGGGTTGCTTTCACCGAATCGACTCCCGCCAGCTCCCCTACTCCCTTTGCAATGGAAGCCTCGCACATTTCGCAGTGCATCCCTCCCACCTGAAAGGTCACTTCGGTCAGCCGGATTTCACCGGCTGGTTCCTGCGCGGTCTGGCTTTGTTTCCCGGAATTACCACAACCGGCAACAAAGAGCAGCAACAGTCCGAACAACGAAAAAAAGAGTCCTCGCATCGCTATTTTTTCAGAATGGTTTTCAAGATATCTTCATTTTCAGCACTGGCTGTTTTCATGGCTGCTTTGATGTTACTTCCCATAAAAGAAGCAAACAGCCCGGCATTGAGCCGCGAAACATAAGTTTTACCGTCGTTGCGCTGGAAGACAGCCAGCCGGCAGGGCATTAACGCCGAAGCCATGCGCTCTTCGTTGGCGCCCAAAATTTTATAGGCAATATCGGGTTTACATACCGAAAACACCTTGACCGGCTTCACCTCAAAGCCGTGTTTTTTCAAGGTTGCCTGGAGGTCATACTGGTGCGGCATACTCCACCCCTTTTCTGCTGTTTGTTTTTCGATGGCCAGGGCCGTCTCATCAAAATCAAATTTGCTCTCATCGACCAGAAACATCAGCCGGGGCAGCGCAACTGCCAAAACAATCAGGGTCAGCACTATTCCCAGAATCAAACCAACAATTAACATAGTTATTCCTTTCATTTTTTGGATTGAAAATTTAGCAGCTATAACAACCCGTCAACGAAAATGTTCTGGAAATGGGGGGGGCCAGAATCCGCCCCCAAAAGGGGAATAATCAGAAATCGGGATTACTGCCGGAGGGAGGTATTTCCCTTCACGGCTTTGGGCCAGTAAGGACAGTGCCGGCATCCGTTGGCACAACAATATCCGCGGCGTTTGAGATAAGCTTCGGTCATCACCCGGTAGCCGTCGGGACTCAGGTAGTAATCCACCCCTTCCACCAGGTTATCGCCGCCGTAGCTGATCTCTTCAAAATCGTCGAAATAGCCCATCCGGAGAGTTATTCGTCATCGTCATAGGTAAAACGCTGCAGGGTATGTCCCATGCGGTCGCGTTTGGTTTTCAGGTAGCGCTGGTTGAATTTGTTGGGTTCAACTTCCAGCGGCAACACCTTAACCACTTCGAGGCCGTAGGCTTCCAGCCCTACCCGTTTCACCGGGTTATTGGTGAGCAGGATCATTTTGGAAACGCCCAGGTTGCGCAGGATCTGCGCTCCCACGCCATAGTCGCGCTCGTCGGCCCGGAACCCCAGGTGAAGATTGGCTTCCACGGTATCCAGCCCCTGGTCCTGCAATTTGTAGGCGGCAATTTTATTGAGTAACCCAATGCCGCGTCCTTCCTGCATCATATATACGATAACGCCCTTCCCCTCCCGATCGATGATTTCCATCGATTTATGGAGCTGTTCGCCACATTCGCAACGCATCGAGCCAAAGATATCGCCCGTCATGCACGACGAGTGCATCCGCACGGGAACAGGTTCATTGGGTTGCCAGGTTCCCTTGATAAGGGCAACATGCTCTTTGCCGTTGCTTTTCTGCATAAAAGGGATAATCCGGAAATTTCCGTAACGGGTAGGCAGCTCCACTTCTTCGCCTCGTTTGATCAGACTTTCGGTTTGCAAACGGAAGGCGATCAGATCTTTTATGGAGACAATTTTCATGTTAAACTTCCGGGCGATCTCCATCAACTGCGGAAGCCGTGCCATGGTGCCATCTTCGTTGACAATTTCGATCAGGGCGGCGGCGGGGTAAAGTCCGGCCAGGCGGGCCATGTCCACAGCTGCTTCGGTATGTCCGGCCCGGCGCAATACGCCGCGGTTTCGGGCTCTGAGCGGATTGACGTGCCCCGGCCGTCCAAAGTCGGTTGGTTTCATCTCGGGGTTGGCCAGCGCGTTGATGGTCATCGCCCGGTCGTACATCGAAACGCCGGTGGTACAACCGTGCCCCAGCAAATCGACGGTCACCGTAAACGGGGTTCCGTGGAGGGAGGTATTGTCGCTCACCTGCATTTCGAGCTCCAACTCGTTGCAGCGGTCTTCGGTCAGCGGAGTACAAAGCACTCCCCGGCCGTGCGTCATCATAAAATTGATCTTTTCGGGCGTAACCTTTTCGGCAGCAATGATAAAGTCGCCCTCATTTTCTCTATCCTCATCGTCCACGACAATAATCAGCTCACCGTTTTTAATGGCTGTAATTGCTTCCGGGATGGTATCAAGTTTGAATTCTGTCATTGAATTGTCTCCATTTTCCAATCAGCCGCAAAATTAGACAAAATTATCGACAAAAATATGAGCCGGGCTGCTCAGGCCCGTTTAGACTTTTCCCAATTAACTGTTTGTTTACCTTTCAGAAAACGGAAGATCCCGCGCAGCGAGGCGTAGTTGATTGAAACGAAGTAAAACGGGACAAAAAGAATTTTCCAGCGAAGCTTTTTATTTTCGAACAGCCACCCGGCCAGCGCCATCAAATAGCAGAAACTCTGAAAGTAGAGGGCGGCGGCGTAAAAAGAGGAGGGATTCCAGTTTCCGGAGCTCCAAACCAGCAACAGGTTCACCAGCAGAAAAAGGGGAAGCGACAGCGGGGCGAGTGTCCAGCGCAGCACTTTGTGCGAGAAGTACTGCCAGCTCAACACGCCATACCGAAACGGATTAAGGAGCGGCCACAGGCGGGTCATGGCCTGCACGCCACCGGCAGCAATGCGGATTTTCCGCTTGAGTTCCTCTTTTACATTGAGCGAAGCCGTCTCCTCGGCATAGGCATATGGTGTGTATTCAATGCGGTAACCTTTGGCCGCAATGCGCAGGGTGATGATAAAATCGTCAAGAATGGTATCCTTTTCAACCGGCTCAAAAAGTTCGGTTCGAATGGCAAACAGCTCTCCCACTCCTCCCATTGCCGAATTGAGCTGTGCATCCATCTTTTTAATCCACGACTCCATTCGCCAGTAGAAACCTTCGCCGGCGGCAGCAGCTGTTTCGGCATGTTTCTGTACAATCCGCTTTTCGCCGGCCACGCACCCCACCTTCGGATCGCGAAAACAGTCGACCATGTCGCGGATGGTATTGGGGCTCAACCGGGTGTTGGCATCCGAAAAAATGACCAGCGGCGCCCTCACAAACTGCATCCCCCGGTTCATGGCATCAATTTTTCCGCGTCGCCCGGGCTGATGGTAAACTTCCACCTGCGGATATCTGCGCAGCAAATCGGGGGTTCCGTCGTCCGACCCGTCGGTGACCCAGATATATTGAACCTTTTCAGAAGGATAATCCAACTTGAAGGAGTTGGAAACTTTCTGTTCGGCAAAATCTTTCTCGTTGTAGGCTGTTACAAAAAGGCAAACCGGGGGCTCAAAATTCTCTTTCCGGCTGATTCGGGGAGCCGGACAACACCACGCTTTCAGCCGGACCAACAGGGTCAGCAACAGGGCGTAGCCTGCGTAGGTATAAAACAGGACTGCAAAAAACAGCCAGAACAAGATCTGTAGAATCATTGCAGATGTTTTTGGTAAAATGCCGTCAGCGAGCCGGCCAAGGCTAAGTTATCAAAATTTTCCCGAACAAACCGCCCGGCTTCCTGTCCGATCTCATCAAAAAGGGTCCGGTTTTCAACCAGCTCTTCCACGGCTGTCACAAATTCCTCCTCCCGGCTGGCAATCAACAGCTGCCGGCCGTGATCCACCTCCAGCCCTTCGGCACCTACCGGGGTGGAAACAATCGTTTTTTCGAGCGCCATCCCTTCGATGATTTTGACCCGCATGCCACTGCCCGAAAAAAGAGGGACAACCATAATGGCCCTGGAATTCATAAAACACTGGGCGTCATCCACCTCTCCCAGAAAAACCACGCCGGAAAGTTCCATCTTCCTGACGAGCCACGCCGGAGCATTGCGCCCGGCAACATAAAAACGGAGTCGGGGATATTTTTGCGACAGCCGGGGCCAGCAATTTTTCAGAAACCAGACCAGCCCCTCCTGATTGGGTCCCCACTCCAACGAACCAATATGAAAAACCGACGGAAATTCCAGGTTCGTTTTGTCGGGCATGAGCGTCTCAGTATCGATTCCGGCCGGCGTAACCTGAACCGGCCGGCTGTTGCCCATCAGTCCGAGCTGCCCGGCATCGCGGTGGGTAATCGGCACCAGCAGATCGTACCGGTTGATCCAGTACTGCTCAAACCTGCGGATACGCGCAGCCAGGTTGCCTACATACCATCTCTTCAGGCCCCGCATCTGGCTGGCTGTCCGCGCCCAGATCTCATGTTCGATATTGTGGGCACGGTAGCTGATCAATGCGCGGGAGTGGCTGCGGATAACGGGAATATACGGACACAAATAGAGTCCTTCGAGCTGCACCACGTCAAAATCTGTCTCCTGCAACAGGCGGATCAGCTCGTTTTTAAAAACTTTCGAGATAAAACGGACGGCATTGTAGGGCTGGCGCGAAAAAAGCAGATTGGCCAGCGCCCCCGCCGGAGAGATGGGAGCAGGAACCGCAACCAGGCGGAAACGGACCATCTGACGAAGCGACAGGGGAATCTCTTCCGGGTCGATGTGGTGCTTCAGCGTATTCATGGCCAAAACCGTAACTTCGTTTCCGGCCGCCGACAAACCACGGGCAAGATTGAGCGTGGCGATGGCTCCCCCATCTTTGGGCGGATAGGGTACCTTATTCGCTATCAGAAGTATCTTCATCCGGGAATAACTTTCGGAAGATTTTGAGCCGTGCTACCTTCTTGAAGAAATTGACATACGTCTCAGACGCCATAATCGACGAATCGGTAACGGCCTTGTAGGTCAACCAGGCCCCGACCGCCAAAAAGACGAAGGTGGAGAACCACATTCCGGGAAACATATTCCAGACATCTTCCCGCGCCGACTTTTCGCCGGTCATCGAAAAAATGTAGTACAAAATAAAGAGCAGGACGGAAATCACCACCGGCATCCCCAGACCGCCTTTCCGAATAATCGCTCCGAGCGGCGCCCCGATCAGGAAGAACACCAGCACCGCTGCCGAAAGGGTAAACTTCCGGTGCCGCTCCATTTCATGCTGGTTAATCCGCTTTTTACGGGCATAAAGATTATTCTCGATATTGTTGATCTCCTGAAAATTATTTCGTGCACTGCTGATGGCGTTGGTAACCACCTCCCGCTTGGTGTAATCGGGAAAAGCAGCAAAAAGCGTATCCGGATTAAAAAGCGTGTCGGGTTTACTTTCGATACTACGCAGCAGGGTGTCGTTTGCAAGGGCGCGGGCATACAAGCGGCGGTCGAGCGGATCGAGGTAGCTGATGTTGGCCAGAAAACTCTGCACCCGCTCTTTGTAGTCGGTATTGAGCGAATCTTCGGCGGTGCGAAGCTGCCGGATATTCAGCATTCGGTAACTGTTTCTGAAAATACTTTCATCGCTGCGCTGAAAATCGAAATTCCGTACGCGGACATTGATGGTTTGCTTGTCGAACTTGTCACGGCGGAAAGGGAAATTGTTCCCTTTGGCAAGTTGATTTTGGTTATCTTCTGAAAAATTCTCCCCGTTGTAAAGGGTCAGCACCATAAAATTTTTGTCCTCGGTAATCCGCAGGGATCCCGAATCGGCAACCGTCACACTTTCGTTGGCCTTGTTGTTGGTGTGATCGTAAATCAACACGTCGTACAACATGTTGTTTTTCTTGTTTTTTGAGCCCACCCGGATGCTGTACCCGTCAATCTCGCTGGTAAACACCCCCTCTTTCAAAACCAGTTCGGGGCGTTGTTGCTTTACGCTCCAAAGCAGGGTGGTGAACCGTAAATTGGTGTGGGGCAGCAAATAATTGGAAAAGCCGAAAGCGACCAGGGTAATCAAAATCGCAAAAACGATGAGCGGCTTCATAATGCGGAACAGGGAAATCCCCGACGATTTCATGGCTACCAGTTCGTAATTTTCGCCCAGTTCGCCAAAAGTCATGATGGAAGCCAGCAGCATGGCCAGCGGAAATGACCAGGGCAGTAACCCAAAGGAAGCATAAAAAAGCAGTTCGACCAGAATGTTCCAGTCCAGCCCTTTTCCAACCAGGTCATCCACATATTTCCACAGAAACTGCATCAGCAAAATGAAGACACAGATAAAAAAGGTCATTACAAATGGCCCCAGGAAAGTTTTGATGACGTACCAGTGTAACCGCTTCATTCCACGTTTTTGCTACATTTGGGTGCAAAACTACGTTATTTTAAACAACTGCAAACTAAAAAAGTGTTAAGAACCCACTACATGTTTCAGGTCGGCAATCTGGGTATTCCACAAGTCAATGGTTTCGTTTTTCTCCTCTTCGTTGGTAAAATCGACAACAATCAGGGAAACTTCTCCGGTAAGCTCATGTTGGGTAATACGAAATTCGAAATAAACTTCATTCTCCTCTTTCCAGTTGAATCGGATTAACTTGTTCTCTTTGTAGAGGGTTATTTCAGCCGACTGTTCGGAACCATCCCAGTGGAAAACAAATTCTTTCCCGCTCACACTAACATCTTCGGCAAACCATTCAGCCAACCCCGAAGGTGTGCTCAGCCGGTTGAACAGTACCTTGGGCGAGCAGTTGATGAGGTATTCAATCTGGATTTTCGATTTTCTAGTCATGAGTTTGTCTGTTTTGCGATTATTCAATTCTCGTAAAACCCGGCAATCAAGCTGGTTGGTTTCGGGAATCAATATAGCATTTTTTATCAAAAAAATAGGTACGAAAAGAATTAATGCTATATTTGCACCGCGTTTCCGGAACCTACCCCGGTAAAACCGGGAAAAAGTACCAGAAGCGCAAATGTTCACCAAAAATGATGGCGAGGTAGCTCAGCTGGTTAGAGCGCATGATTCATAATCATGAGGTCGCCGGATCATGCCCGGCCCTCGCTACTT
>JARKOX010000177.1 GCA_029975525.1 Prolixibacteraceae bacterium
GAGGTACTCAGGCTGTAGGAGTAGCTGTAATCCCGTTTTAACCCGGAAAGGGTGTCGATCCGGACATGGGTTTGCCGGCCGAATCGGTCGATAAACCACTCATCGGGATGATAACTTTTTTTGATACTGGTGAAATACCAGCTTTCGTTGTAACTGAAACCGGGACTTACGTTAATGTAGGTGAACAGGTTAAAGTTGGGCAACGAAATGGGAATATTGTGCCGGATACCATTCTGCCAGTCTTTGGTAAGCGACTTATGCATGATCTCCTTCTCTTTGGCCGTGATCGAATTTCGCATGTTGGCCGAGTAGGTAAACCCAAATTTTTCATACCATTTGGGAACGCCGCTTCCTGCTTTTGATTTCAGCGGATAAAATCTGGCCACATTAAACGTAAGCTCCGGGAGGGTCAGCGTCAGGGTTGAGTCGATAGAGTTCTGCGAATGCCGCAGGTTGGCCGACATGCTGAAGGGCGTATTCTCCCATCTTTTGGTGTACGAAACACTCGACGATTTTTGGGTGCGCAGGTAATTCTGGGCCGACAAAGAGTTCTGTTTGTCGTAGCCGCTGGTCGAGAAGTTCACGTTGGCCGAAAACGTACGGTTGGGATTGGCTTTCGGATCCTGGCTGTGCGACCACATAATCTGAAACTGCGGAGAACGGTTGTAGGTATCCAGCCCTTTTTCCCCATAAACGTTCAGCGCATACCGGAAATCGAAACCGCCACTGAACTTGTAACGCACCCGGTAGTTGGTGTGAAACTTGGCCGCCCACGAGCCACGGGAATAGATATCGCCGCGGACCGCCGCATCAAAATATTCGTTGGCAGCCCAGTAGTATCCCCCCTCCCGCAAGAAGAAACCGCGGTTTCCCTCTTCTCCGTACGAAGGCACTAAAATCCCGGAAGAGTAACTCGGAGAGTTGGGAAAATAGCCAAAAGGAATAACCGGAAAGTAGAGCGGAAAATCTTCCAGCACCATGTAGGCCGGCCCGGTGATAATCTTCTTGTTGGAAATGACCTTCGCCTTGGACAGATGCAGGTAAAAGTGGGGATGGTCGGCATCGCAGGTGGTGTATTTCCCGCGCTGCAGGATAAAGGCGTCCTTCGATATTTTCTTGGTACGCGTGCTGTGCACAAATCCTTCACCTTGCTTGGTGACCACATCGGTAATGATCCCCTTTTCGGTTTCAAAGTTGTAACGCAGGCTCTTCGACTCAAACTCCTCGTTCCCGTCCTTAAAAACCGGTTGCCCCACCAGCGTTCCGGTAGAATCGGGGCGTCCTTCGGCGTAAATCTCCTTGGTTTCCAGGTTCAGCTCGATATAATCGGCCACCAGCTCAATTTGCTGGTAGGTAACTTTTGCATTTTTATACATAAAAACCCGCTGTCCGTCAAAAGAAACGACAATCGAGTCTTCGGCATTGTAAACAATCGGGGCTTCGATCCTGGCCGGCCTGAGAGAATCAGCGGCAAGCGAGTCGGCCGCCACCAATGGCGCACGCAACAGCGAATCGTTCTGCGGCAGGGTATCGGGCAACAGCTCTAAAAGGTCATTGCGCTGTAAAGAGGGATCCAAAAGATCGGGACGATTGACAACCGGGCGTAAGGTATCTGGCAATTCCTGTCCATACGAAATAATGGCCACCAACAAAAAGAGATATGTTACAAATGTTTTTAGCAATTGTTTTCAGAAATTATTCCGTACTATCCGCAGCTTACGGTGTGCAAAAATATAAATAAGGGGGTTATCTAAGCCTTAACAAAGGTAAAATAATCCTAATTTTCTATTTTTGCGAGGAAACAAAATAACAAATGGCAGAAGTAAAATTGAAAATCACCCCGCCCATCTTTTTGATCTTGCTGACATTGGTCGTTTTTGTCCAGGCTCGTCCCCTGACAAAATCGGGAGATACGCCAAGGTTAAGTACGGTGGTAATCGATCCAGGGCACGGCGGAATGGACCCCGGCGCGGTAGCCGGCGGCATGCAGGAGAAAGACCTGGTCCTGGATCTTGCGCTGCGGCTGGGGAAAAAAATCAAGGACCAGCATCCCGAAGTAAAAATTATCTACACCCGCGACAAAGATATCTTCATCCCGCTGTATGCCCGCGCCGACATTGCCAACCGCAACAAAGCCGACCTGTTTATTTCGCTTCATGCCAACTACGTCTCGGCAACGTCGGTCAGCGGAACCGAAACCTTTACGCTCGGGCTGCACCGCAGCGAAGAGAACCTGGAAGTAGCCAAAAAAGAGAACGCGGTTATTCTTCTTGAAGAAAACTACTCCACCAACTACGAAGGATTCAACCCCAACGAAACCGAATCGTACATCATGTTTGAAAATATGCAGGCCGAATACCAGAATCAAAGCCTGTCGCTGGCAGCCAATATCCAGAACCAGTTTTCGCAACGGATCAAAACGGCTAACCGCGGGGTGAAACAGGCCGGATTCCTGGTTTTGCGCCGCGCCACCATGCCCAGCGTGCTGGTCGAAGTCGGTTTTATCAGCAATGCTGTCGAACGCCGGTTCCTCGATACCGAAGCCGGGAAAAACACCGTGGTAGAATCAATTCTACACGCATTCAGCCATTACAAAAAGAGTATCGACGAGCGGAGCAACTTCACCGTCAGTGCTGCGGCCGGCCAATCGCTGCCGGAAGAGCCCGTCATCGCTGAAGTTCCGGCAGATACCGGGAAAAACCTTCCGGCCCCCGTCACCACCTCCGCTCCTCCTGCCGAATGGTTTGGGGTGCAGGTGTCGGCCGGCGTAAAAAAATTGGAAACCACTCCGGGCAACTTCAAAAACGAACGGCAGATCCGACGTTTCCAGGTAAACAATGTTTATAAATATGTGGCCGGTCGTTTCGAAACCTTTTCCGAAGCGAACAGAGAGCGGCAACGCCTCGAGAAAAAATTCCCGGGCGCTTTCGTCGTGAAAATCGACAACAACGTCCCGGTAGCGGTAAAAAACAGGTAGGACGGACCTTTCCGGCCATTTTATTTAGGTAACTTTACAAAAAATATAACCATGAAGATTTCGAAATATACCCGGTTGGGCTTACTGATGGTGTTCAGCATCACTGCATTAATCTGGGGCTTAAGTTATCTGAAAGGACGTGACTTTTTCAAACCGGTGGATTATTACCATGCCCGCTACGAACGGGTGGACGGGTTGGTGGAGTCGAGCCATGTCACCATGAATGGGTACAAAATCGGCAGCGTAAAATCGATCGAATTTGAGCCCGGCCACAGCGGCAACCTGATCGTCACCTTCATGGTCGACAACGACTTTAGGATCCCCAAAAACTCCTTGGCCAAAATCGTGAGCAGCGACATCATGGGCACCCGGTCGATTAAGCTCATTTTCAGCGAAGAGCAAGAATTCTATACCTCGGGCGACACCATTCCGGGCGCCATTGAAGGCGACCTGAAAGAGCAGGTGAGCCTGCAGGTGCTCCCGCTCAAATCGAAAGCCGAAGAGCTGCTGGCCACCCTCGACTCGGCGGTCACCGTGCTGACCGTCATTTTCAATGAAGATGCCCGGCAAAATCTCTCGGAAAGTTTTGCCAACATCAACCGGACCGTTTACAACATTGAAAAAACTTCGGCCGATCTGCGGCAACTGATGGCCGACGAAAAAGGCAATATCAGCAGCATCATCCGCAACATGGCTACCGTAAGCGGAACCGTTAAAGATAACTCGGGCGAAATTCAAAACATTATTCAAAACCTTTCGGCCTTCAGCGATACCCTCTCCAGCCTCTCGGTTTCACCCATTCTGGTTAACCTGGGCGAAGCAACTGCCATGCTCCGCGACCTGCTGGCCAAATTGAATTCCGACGAAAACACAGCCGGTCTGCTGTTTAACGACGATCAGCTTTACAACAATGTCGTCCAGCTATCGGCCAACCTGAGCCAGCTGATGGTCGATGTTCGCAACAATCCCAAACGTTACGTCCACTTTTCAGCCGTCGATCTGGGCAAAGAGGTTTACATCAACGCCACCGATCAAGCCAGCGGAAACAAACAAAACATCATATTTAAAGTGCACCTGATTTCTACTCCCAACAAAATGCCGCTCAACTCGCCCCTTTTCGCCGGGCTCGGAGATATCGAAGAGTATGCGGCCAGCGGTGCATTCAGTTACCTGGCCGGAAATTTCAAATCCTACAAAGAAGCTTCGGCCCTGCTGACAACTGCCTACCGCAGTTTTCCCGACGCAACCATTGTGGCTTTCCGAAACGGAAAAATACTAAAACTCGAAAGAGCTTTGCGGATGATGAAGGAGTAACCTGCCCTTTCCAGGCTGTTAGGCCCTCTTTTCGCTATCGGCCTTTGCACGCATTGCTGATATATCTTTACTAATCAAAAAATTAATATTAAATTATTTATTTTCAGCACTTTATAAAAAAATATTTTTTTTTGATTTTTAATCAGCTGAAATTGAAACCCATATAGGTAAAATGACAAAGTCAATAGCAAAACCATTTTTTTTTATACTTTTTTTTCACAAATTTTGTTGAAAGGAAAATACATAAAGGGAAATTTTTTTTGTCGAATCAGCTAAATCCTGCTTTCCAACATGAATAATGAGCATTGGACTGCCTGGGACAATTGTTTGCGTATTATTCGGGACAATGTTCCGGCCGGAAGTTTTAAGACTTGGTTTGAGCCGATTGTGCCGGTAAGGCTTGAAGAGAAAGTGTTAACCATTCAGGTTCCCAGCGCATTCTTTTACGAGTATCTGGAAGAACAATTTATCGATATCCTCCGGAAAACACTGCGGATGGTACTGGGCAACGGCGCCAAACTGGAGTATAACGTGGTCATGGGAAACAATACCAGTGAAACTCCTTATACCATTAAATATCCTACCAACAACAATTTGAAGATACAGAACAAACCGTTGACGGTGCCGATCAACTCGGAAGAGAAGGTGACGATCAAAAACCCGTTTGTCATACCGGGAATCCAGAAACTCCAGATCGATCCGCAACTGAAACCGGAAAATACCTTCGAAAATTTCGTGGAGGGTGAGTGCAACCGCCTGGCGCGCAGCGCGGGTTATGCCGTTGCGCAAAACCCTGGTGGAACAGCCTTTAACCCACTGATGATATACGGCAACTCGGGATTGGGTAAAACCCATCTGGCCCAGGCCATCGGGATTGAAGCCAAAGAGCGTTTCCCCGACAAGGTGGTCCTCTATGTCAATGCCAACAAGTTCCAGACCCAGTTTACCGAAGCTACCCGCAACAACAACCGGAACGACTTCCTGAACTTCTACCAGATGATCGACATCCTGATCCTGGACGACGTTCATGAATTTGCAGGGAAAGAAAAAACCCAGGAGACTTTCTTCCACATTTTCAACCACCTGCACCAAACCGGCAAGCAGCTGATCCTCACCTCCGACAAGCCGCCCATTGAGCTGAAAGGAATGGAACAGCGACTGCTGTCGCGGTTCAAATGGGGACTCACGGCCGATCTCACCATCCCGGATTTTGAAACCCGGATGGAAATCCTGAAACGAAAAATATACAAAGACGGCATAGTCCTCAGCGATGAAGTCCTGGAATACATTGCCTCACATATTACCAACAACGTCCGCGAACTGGAAGGCGCCCTGGTTTCCTTGCTAGCCCAGTCGATGCTGAATAAAAAAGAGATCACCCTCGACCTGGCCAGCAAGCTCATCAATAAGTTGGTCAAAAATTCCAAACGCGAACTTTCGGTTGAATACATTTCGAAGGTAGTGTGCGACTACTTCAACATGCCGGTTGACACCCTGCAGGCCAAAACCCGCAAGCGTGAAGTGGTGCAGGCCCGGCAGATTACCATGTACTTCTCGAAAAACATGACCAAATATTCGCTGGCCAGCATTGGCGCACAGATCGGAAACAAAGACCACGCGACCGTGCTACACGCCTGTAAAACAGTGAATAACCTGAAGGAAACCGATAAAAACTTCCGCCAGTATGTGGAAGACATCGAAAAGAAATTAAAAATGTAACAAAGAAGCAGGTCCAAAAGCCTGCTTTTTTGTTCTTCACCGCATCCGGCAGATCGCTTAAAAAGGGTGAGCCGCCTTCAACCTTCGGAAAAAGAATCAATTTGGCTACCTTTGCCTGATCTGTTCAGACTTCTATTTTACAGACATCCATGGAAGATACCTACAAAACGGTTTCAGCCCCTTCCGAGGGTCTTTTCAAAGACAAGGGAAGCCGGTTTATCTCCTATCTCTACCCGGTTACTACCGAAGAAGAGATCAAAGAAATTATTCAGCAGGTTAAAAAAGCGCATCACAGCGCCCGCCACCACTGTTACGCCTGGCGACTGGGCCGTGAAAACATCCGTTTTCGTGCCAACGACGATGGCGAACCTTCGTCGACAGCCGGCAAACCCATCCTGGGACAGCTGACCAGCTTCGAGCTGACCAATGTGCTGCTGGTGGTGGTACGCTACTTTGGCGGCACACTGCTCGGAACCAGCGGACTCATCAACGCATACCGCGAGGCCGCTTCCGAGGCCATCGGCAACGCTGTGGTCGAAACCCGGATTATCGAGGCCGAATACCGGCTGCAATTCGGATACAACGAGCTGAACCAGGTGATGCAAATTATCAAAAACGAAAACCTGAAACAAACGGCCATCCAACTGGAAGAGAGCTGCCGAATTGACCTGTCGGTCAGGAAGTCAGAGGCTGTGCGCATAGAAAATCTCTTCGGAAATATTTACGGCGTCACCCTGTCCCGGCTGGAGGAGAGCTGTTGATAAGTGTTTGATAACTGCCCGGGGCGGACTGTTTGGCCAGACCCCGTTTTATTTAAATTTGTGCCATGCGGAAACATTCGACAACAAGCTGCTTTCTGATCACCGGCGGCACTGTCCGTCCGACAAAAAATTTTCCTTTTCCTAAGTGGCAGAAACCGTTTCCCCGATTCAATGACTTAAAATTTTTGTTCAGAAAAAGGATATCCCTGATTCAGAACTATAAAAACCAACAATCCGTTGAGGAATTGTTGGTTTTTTTTTCGTCAACTCAAATTTTATAAATATTGCGCGAACATGAAAAAAGATTTGATTTCCATTACCGACTACACGAAGGATGAATACCTCCGGATAATGGAGCTGGCCGCCGGGTTTGAAAAAAATCCGAACCGGGATATTCTGCAAGGGAAAGTCGTCGCTTCCCTTTTTTTTGAACCTTCTACCCGCACCCGCCTCAGTTTCGAAACCGCCATTTCACGGCTGGGGGGACGCATCATCGGATTTGCCGATGCGGGCAGCTCGAGTGTGACCAAAGGCGAAACCCTGCACGACACCATCAAAATGGTGAGTAACTACGCCGACCTGATTGTGATGCGTCATCCGCTGGAAGGCAGCGCCCGCTACGCTGCCGAAGTTTCGGAGGTGCCCGTCATCAATGCCGGCGACGGCGCCAACCAGCACCCCACACAAACCCTGCTCGACCTCTATTCGATTCTGAAAACGCAGGGAACGCTCGACAACCTGAACATCTTCATGGTGGGAGACCTCAAATACGGGCGGACCGTCCACTCCCTGCTGATGGCCATGTCCGAATTTGAAAACCCCATCTTCAACTTCATTGCCCCCGAAGAACTGATGATCCCCGAAGAGTATAAAATGCACCTTCGCGAAAAAGGGATCCGCTTTTACGAACACCGCGAGTTTACCGATATCATCAACGACGCCGACATTATCTACATGACCCGCGTTCAGAAAGAGCGGTTCTCCGATCCGATTGAATATGAGAAGGTGAAAAATGTCTACATTCTACGCAACAAAATGCTCGAAAAAACAAAAGCCAACATGCGTGTATTGCACCCGCTGCCGCGTGTCAACGAAATCCACCCCGATGTTGACGCCAACCAAAAAGCCTACTATTTCGACCAGGCCCTCAACGGAGTTTTCACCCGCGAAGCCATCATCGCCCACACCATGAAGCTTATTTAAAAAAAATTCATCATGAAAGATCAAAAGAAACTGAAGCTGAAAGTCAGCGCCATCAAAGCAGGAACCGTTATCGACCATATCCCGGCCCAAAATCTTTTCAACGTCATCACCATCCTGGGATTAAATAAAATTGAG
>JARKOX010000206.1 GCA_029975525.1 Prolixibacteraceae bacterium
CCTACCTCACCATGGTGATCGACTCGCTGAATACGGTTCACGAATTTAACCGCTCGGAAGCCGAAAAGAAGATCTCCTACTGCTATGTGGTGCAGAAACCGGTTCCGGCCGACAAAAAGGCCTACCCGATACGCTGGCTGATCGTGGCTTTCTCCACCTTGTCGGCCCTGTTTGCAGCCCTGCTGGTTTTTGTTGTACTCGATTTCCGCAAAGTTAATTAACGGCTGTGCTCAAGAATCCCACCCTGCGACTGACCTTCTTCTATGCCGCTTCGCTGGCATTTATTCTGCTGAACCTGTGGTTTGTCGTAAAAAAGGATTCGCTGCTCATCAACGTGCTGCCATTTGTTTTTGCGCTGGTTTTACTGGCTATCTATTCGGTCGACCGCCTTTTATACCTGGTTGTCTTTTTTACCCCGCTTTCGGTACCGCTCTCCCAGTTGCGGCCGGGGTTACCCTTCGACATGAACCTGCCCACCGAACCGCTGCTGTTTGGTGTCCTGCTGCTGTTTTTGCTGAAACTCTTTTCTGAACGAGACTTCAATGGAAAAATCCTGCGTCATCCGGTTTCCTGGGCAATCTGGATCTACCTTTTCTGGTTGTTTTTGACCAGCTTCACCAGTACGATGCCGGTGGTTTCCTTCAAATTTCTGCTGGTAAAAATCTGGTTCGTAACTGCTTTTTACCTGCTCGCCATCAAACTGTTTGAAGAGCAGAAGAACATCCCGACGTTCATCTGGATCTACATCGTATCGTTCCTGATCGTAATCGGTTACACCATCTTCCGCCACACGGGATATGGTTTGTGGAACAAACAGGCGGCCCATTTTGTGATGACCCCATTTTTCAACGACCACACCTCCTACGGCGCGATGCTGGCCATGTTTATCCCGTTCTTGACCTTTTTTTCGTTTAACCGCTTTGGCACGGTGCGGCAAAAATGGCTGGCGCGGACTGTTTTGGTGATTTTGCTGACGGCATTTATCCTCTCCTACACCCGGGCCGCCTGGCTCAGCTTGTTTGCAGCCATCGGGGTGTGGACGCTCCTGAAATTAAAAATCCGTTTTCAGACGCTACTGGTTACCTTTTTATCGCTCACCGCCTTTATACTGGTGTTCCAGAAACAGATTGTCCTCTATCTCGAACGGAACGATGATGAATCCTCCTCCAACCTGATCGAACACTTTTCGTCGATGTCGAACATCACCTCCGACGCCTCGAACCTGGAACGGCTGAACCGCTGGAGCTGTGCGGTCCGTATGTTTCAGGACAAACCGGTTTTCGGCTACGGTCCGGGAACTTACATGTTTCAATACGCTCCTTACCAGCTCAACCGGGACCGCACCATCATCAGCACCAACGCCGGTGATGGCGGAAATGCCCACAGTGAATACCTGGGGCCGCTGGCCGAAACCGGGCTGGTGGGAATGCTCTCGGTCTTGTTCCTCTTCGGAACGGTCATTTTTACGGCCATCCGGACCTACTCCCGCCTGAATGACCCCCGTCTGAAATCATTGGTGGCCGGGGCACTGCTCGGGTTGGTCACTTACTACGTCCACGGGGTGATGAACAATTTCCTGGATACCGACAAAGCTTCTGTTCCGTTCTGGGGGTTTACCGCGGTAATTGTCGTCCTCGACCTCTACTCCCGCAAAACTGCGGCAGCCGTCGCCCAACAGTAAGGCAGTGATTTCCCTTTTCTGCTGCTGTTTTGGCCGAAAAACGCTCCTTCCGGAACCGACCTCCCAAACGAGCTGATTTTTAAATCAGAAACAAAAATGGCGAACACGACCGGTCCATCTTCCGGGCAAAACGATCAACCGCTTCCGGATCAACCATACTGGCGCTTCCCTGGATATGGGCAACTTTTTTAACCATCCAACGCTCCCAGAAATTCATCTTTTCAAAATCGAAAGCTCCTCCCAGCCAGACAGCGCATTTGGCATGCAACAGCAGCTCGGGCGGGAAAGCGGCCTGTAACTGCTGCCGGGCAACCTCCCCTTCGTAGAGGCAACTCACAAAAAGCCCCAGCTCCTTTTCCCGGAGCTGCGCAGCCGACTGGCGGCAAAATGCTTTTACCTGTTTCTGGATCTGTCCGGCGTGGATAGAGCCCCCCACAATCACCCGCTTATAAGCAGACAAGTCGGGCGAAGGATGGGTTTTCAGATTACACAGTTCAACTTTCCCGCTCATTTGGCCGGCTATCTGCTGCGCAATCCGCTCGGTACATCCGTGGGTGGTCATGTAGGCGATCAAGGTTTCCATGGCATTTTTTGATAAATTTAAAATGCCTCCCTGAACCTTTCTGTAACTTTTCGGTTAATTCCCGCATAATGTCGGTCAAAACCGAATAATAAAATACTTTTTTGTCTTTATTTTTCTATTTTAGCCACTTTAAAATTTTGAGGCATGACAATGACCATGGAACAAGAAATTAAGATCGATACCAATTTTTACAAGGTAACCCAAATCCGCCACCTGACGGAACACGCTTTTGTGCTGACTCTCCCCAAAAGCCGGTTTGCTTTTCGGGCAGGACAACACATCTCCCTTTCCATTCAGGGGGATTACCAGAGCCGGGAATATTCGATATACAGCGGAGAAAACGACCATGCGCTGGAAATTCTGGTCAAAGAGGTTGAAGGGGGCTATTTCTCGCCCAAACTAAAATACCTGAAGCCTGGCGAACTGGTGGAAGTACACGGTCCTTTCGGAAAATTCAGCATCGATCCCAAAAAACGGGAAAGCCACCGCCATGTTTTTATCGCCAGCGGAACCGGCATCGCGCCCTTCCACAGTATGGTAAAAACCTATCCCCACCTCGACTACCAGCTTATCCACGGGGTACGGTATGCTTCGGAAGCTTACGAAAGAACTTCCTACGACCCGCAGCGCTATCTGCTGTGTACCTCGCGTGAGACAACCGGGCATTTTCACGGGCGGGTAACCGATTACCTTTCTGCAACCGAATTTGATCAAAACACCGCCTTTTACCTCTGTGGCAACAGCGATATGATTTTTGACGCGATGGAAATTCTGAAAGGAAAAGGTTTCAGCCGCGAAGATGTAACCGTTGAGGTTTACTTCTAAATCTTCACCTTCTTTTTGGAATCGATTTTGGGACCGTAGGCCAGGTCTCCGGCATCGCCCAGTCCAGGGACAATATACGATTTGGGCGTCATCTCCGGATCAACTGCGCCAATCCACAAAGTGACATTCGGAGAGGTGATCTTCTCCCGCACATAATCGACTCCCTGCTGGCTGCTGATGACCGAAACCAGGTGGATATGCGAAGGAGTTCCTTTGGAAAAAAGGGCGTGGTACCCGATCTCCATCGACATACCCGACGCCAGCATCGGATCGGAGAGGATCACCACTTTATTGTCGAGCGACGGCGAGGACATATATTCAAATTCGATGTCAAAGCCGCCGTTTTCGTCATATTTCCGGTAGGCCGAGATAAAGCAGTTTTCTGCCTTGTCGAAAATCCGCAGCAATCCCTGGTGCAGCGGCAATCCGGCGCGTAAAATCGTTGCCAGCACCGGCTGCTGCGCCAGGACCGATACTTCGGCAACTCCCAGCGGAGTGGTTACCTGCTGATCCTCGTACGACAATGTTTTGCTGATTTCAAAAGCAAAAAATTCACCCAGCCGCTGAAGATTTTCGCGAAAACGCAGCGGGTCTTTCTGAATCGAAATATCTCTGAGTTCAGCCAAATACTGGCTCACAACTGAGTAGCTATTTGCGATGACCTTGATATCCATTACAATTTCTTTAGGTAAAAATTACATCTCCGTCGCCATCCTGCAAAACAGGAAATTTTTCGCGCAAAGGTAAAAGTTCTCCGGAAACCGCTGAATAACGGACGAGCTTTTTCCGGTAAAGAGCCTTGATTTTTGAGGTTTTCAGAAAAGACACCCATGCCGGATGAAACACGGTCAACGAATCTGCTTTTTGAGCAAGCAAATATTGCAGCAACACGGCCTGCACCCGGCTCCTGGTTTCAGGGGGGGCATAAAAACAGGGCAGCGAGGCGTGGTTGTCGCGCACCGAAAGCAGCGCTACCCCTTCCAGCCGGCCGCTGCGGGTGACGGCCAAAAGTTGCTGACGGAAACTTTTTGTATAGTGCGAAAAGGGATAGTGCACGGTACCGGAGGGATCTCCGGCCTGTAGCCATGGGTATTGCAGGATCCACTCCAGTTCGCGGGCTCTGCGGGCTACCAACTCATCCTGATTGTGCTGCCGGATAAACTGAGCCACTTTTTCATCCTTCGGGCAGGCTTCCGTTACCTGAAACGCTTCTGCACCGGGAAATCGGCGGGGCAAAAAGGAGAGCAAACCGTTGAGCAGCAGATCGGCCAGATCTGCCATATCCACCAACAGGCGGCTTGCCGAACGTTTCCGGAGAAAATTTCCGAAGTAAAACCGCAAAATAACTTTGACGCCCTCCACCGGTTCTGAAAAATGAAACCAGCCGGTCCGCTGCAGAATCTCTTTGGAACGCAGCGTCGCATCGGTCAGGAACATGCGCCGGTTACAACGCTGAAAAGCCCGGGCAAAAAGCAGCATTGCAACCGATCGTCCTTTTTCGGGGTGAACCCACCAGCCGGTGTTCGACGAAGCGGGCAGCAACGGATTGCCCTGGATAAAATCGGGAAGTAATCCTACAAATCCTAATAAATCATCCCCTTCGGCTGCATAAACGAGCGCTGTATCTGCCGGATTTGCACGGGGATTGTGAAATTGGGAAACCGCCCGTTCTTCGGTAACCGGCTTGGGTTCCAGCCTGCGGTACTCCTCGCTGGTGACGAATCCGGGAAGTTCGCCGACAGTGATTTCACGAATAATCATCGGGCGGTTTTACTGGCTATAAAATTTACGATTCCTTCCACACTGGTCAGTTCAAGAACGTCGAACAGATCGAAATGGAGGCCAAACTCCTTTTCCAGCTCCTGGATCAGGATGACATGGTTCAGCGAATCCCAGCCGGCCAGATCAGCTGACGAAGTGGAATAGCCAATCGCGTGCGTTGCCCCAAAAACCTGGTGAAAAACTTTTACAACCCTTGAGAAAATTTCTTCGTGCGCCATCATTCTGTTTTACGGTAAATATACAGATTTCCAAAGTTTGCAAAACCAAATTTCTCATACAATGGCACAGCTTTGCGCGAAGCATGGAGCACCACACTGCGGATCGCACTGCTTTTCAGCGCCTTCAACGTTTGCTGCAATAAAAGGGAGCCAAATCCCCTGAGCTGAAACTCTTTCCGGGCAGCCACAAGATAGAGGCCGGCGACATCGGCAACAGCAAAAACCAGCAGTGCGGCAATCAACTCCTCACCGACAAATACTCCCCAAAACCGGAACCTTTCAGCGGTGGATAAACGTTGAACCACCTGCGGACTAACAGGCATGTTTCCCAGCAGTTCCCGGTTGGCGATCCCGCAAAACTGCTCAAAATCGGCCGGATGCTCCAGTTCCCGAAACTGTCCCTTCGCCGCTGACCGGGGAAAGACAATCGTTTTACGGAGCGAAAGCTGCATCATTTGCCAGCTGTCGACCGGGAAAAAACCGTTATCGCGCAACAGCGAAAGGTGATTCCGGTTCAGGTAAGCCGAATCGATCACCAGGTTACGGGGGGCGCCATGTATCCCGATCCAGCGGGAGACAAGGGGCAGCAACTGGGCGGGCGGCAGCGAATAGTCGGGGGCAAAAACGAGGTCGGGCCAGCCTCCGTCGGTTCCCTTCACCGCCCGGAAAGAAGGTTCGGAATAAAGGAGGCAACCGGCTGTCTGAGCAACGGCCAGATAAAAATCGACCAGATTTTTTTCTATTTTATTCATGGGAAAGACGATTCAGATAATCAGAGATCAACTTCTTCTTATCGGTTTTGCCGGAAAAACTGAGGGGAAAAGCCTCCACCCCAATAATCCGGTCGGGAATCATAAAGGCCGGATAATTTTCCCTAATCTGTTTCAGCACATCGGTAGCCGTTCCGGAGAAACCCTCCACAAAAACCCACAGTTTTCGCAGGCCGGGAGTAATTTCAGGCGCAGCAGCCACCGCTTTTTCCACCTTGCACAATGCCGCCACCACCTGCTCAACCTGCACCAGATCGACCCGATAACCGTTAATTTTCACCTGGTCGTTCAACCGCTCCTGAAAATAGTAAAACCCTTCCGCATCGCGCCAGACCCAATCACCGGTACGGTAAAACTGCTGCTGCTGAACCGTCACAAAAGTATTCTCCGGAGTTTCGTGAAAATAACCTTCCATCACCTGATCTCCGCCAAGGAGCAACTCGCCTTCGCCCGGGCCGCCGATCACCGTTCCGCTTTCGTCAACAATCAGCGCCTGCACGGCCGGGAGGGGTTTTCCGATCGACACGGACCCGTTGAACGACTTCAGCGGCTCGCCGGGCAGAAACTTCCCCAGCAGCGAAGTCACCGTCGTTTCGGTAGGTCCGTAAACATTCGAAATTTCGGCATGGGGCACCGACGGGCGCCACGCCTCGGCCAGCGGCCGGGTTAGCGACTCGCCGCCAAAATGAAAATGTTTGATCCCCGGAAACCGGAGCGTGTCAAAATAGGGACGTAAACACGCCAGCAACGACGGCGTTACCTGAACCCAGGTTACCGGATGACCAGCCAACACTTTGGCAACAGCCAGGTAACGGAATGGGTGGTCGGGCGTGGTGTAAACGGCAGCGCCCAACAAAAGCGGAATCAGGTAACCGGTAAAAGCTGCATCGGCCGTCAGGTCGTAGGTCTGCAGAAACCGGTCCTCCGCATCCAGTTCAGGATAATTATGCAGAAATCCCTCCACAAAAGCAGTCAGGTTTTTCAGGGTTACCGGCACACTTTTGGGCTGGCCGGTGCTTCCCGAAGTGGTGAGAATGTAAACGTAGCCGCCGGAAGAGCAAGGAGTGGGTACTTCGCAATTTGCTGACCGTTGTCCGGAATTATCGATCACAATGGCTGGTGAAAAATCTCCCGAAGAGCCGCGGCTGCTGAAGACGATTTTTGCACCGATCCGACGAAGCACCTCCCGGTTCCATTCCGGCGGATTCCCGGGATGCAACGGAACAAACGGCGATCCGGAAAACCAGGTGGCAAAAATGGCGGCGTAGGTTTCGATGCGGTTGTGACAAAGCACGGCAACCGGCTCTTGGGGGCAAAAACCGGCCTGCGCTTCCAGCACAGCGCGACTGCCCGAAACCAACTGCAGAAAAGCCTGGTAGGTGTACGTTTCCCCGTCGATCCAGAAGGCTGTCCGGCTGGAGTGTTGCTGAAAAACAGCAAAATATCGTTCAAAAAGATTCATGGTCTGCCTATCTTGTTTTTACCGGCCAACGACCTGGCAAAATGGTATAAATATTCGGCCCTGATCATTTCGCGGGCCGAGTAAAAAGAGGGATTTTCCATTGCAATACGCTGAAGATGAAAAGGAAAAACATCGTCTTTCAGCCCGGCGGTACCGAAGCTCACTGCAACTCCGTGCTGCTCCCGCAATGACCGGATAAATGCCGCCTGCACCCCGTCATCGGTAAAAGGAAAAGCAAAAATCCGTTCCGAAATCTCCAGTTTCTCTTCAAAAAACCGGAAACTCTCCTCCACCTGGGCAGCCCTTTCTTCGTCACTGAGTTCCGAAAAAAGAGGATGGTCGTAACTGTGCGAACCTATCACAAATCCCTGCTGCCAGAGGGTTTTCACCTGTTCCGAAGTAAGATACGGCTTTTGGGAAGTCAGAAAACCGTCGAAATCGACCTGGCCAATTGCGGCCACAGCATCAATCAGCGCTTCGTCGCGCCAGGTCAACTTCCGCAGAACACTTTCCAGCAACTTTTTCGAAGCGTCTTCCTGGCCAAGTTTGAGGGCCACGGCGTGTCGGACAGCGGCTGAAAATGCAGGAAGCTTTTCAAGGAGCAGGCTGATTTTATGCCGGTAAAATAGCCGCCGGTTGTCCAGAAAAGCCGGATTTACAAAAAAGGCAGCCGGAACGCCAAACTCCTGCAACAGCGGGGCAACAAGGTCGGCCATCTCACGCAGGCCGTCGTCAAAGGTGAGGAAGAAACGGGGTTTCCCACCGGAAGGGGCTCCGCCCGAAATCAGGTCAATCACTTCGGGGAAGGCAGCCGGCTGAAAATTCTGCAGCCAAAACCGGAGATCGTCGCGAAAACGGCTGGTAGTAACCACCGGATATAACTGGCGAATGTGCGGCAGCTTTTCGTCGGAAACGACATGGTAAAAAGGAAAAACAAAATGCCGGCGACACAACCGGGCAGCCAGCCCAAACGGAACGGCCCGCGACAACTGGTAAACAGCTTTTTTAACAGACATTCCGTTCATCGCTATTTTTTGAATAATCGTAAAAACCACGGCAGCCGGTTGAGGCGTAACAACAAATAAGCTTCGCTGCCGGCGCCGAAACTACTGTAAAAACGGTCGACACCTTCCACTTCCGATCCTTCGAAATCGAGGATCAAATCCGAAGCTGCGTGGTCGCGGATAAACTGGTCGACGATCAGAAAGGCTGCCTTCAGCAACTTCCCCTCGGTGGTAGAGAAGGCGTTGAGGTAGTAAACCCTGTTTTGCCAGCCAAGAAAAAAAGCTGCCGACACCGGCTCGCCGCTTCTGGTGCGGGCAACGTAAATTTTCCCGATTCCGTCAGCAAGCGAATCCGTCAGCAAGGTCCGCAACAACCGGAAAGAGTCGGGAGGAACCGGTCCGGCCAGCGACTGCTTTTTCATCCGTAAAAATTCCTCCGGATCCATTCCGCACAAAACCGACAGCTGTGCCCGCTGCGCCTTCCGGATATTCCGGCGGGTGTTTTCGGAAAAGCCATCGTTCAGGATTGGATAGTTTCCGATCAACGGAAGTGCCCGGTTCCGTTTCCGGGAGAGCGTAAAGCCGTCAAATGCCGTTTCAACAAGTGAATCTCCCGACTGGTAAACGATGTAACGAAACAGCGAAACCAGCTTTTGCGCAAACAACGCCTGCAGTTCGGGCGGCGCTACCGGAAAAATGCCAAGTTGTTGTGTAAAAAAGGGCTGGTAAACATACGAAATCCCAAATTTTTTTCTGACCGGCAATGGCATCACGTGGTGGTAATCGCCCCAAACCAGGGCATTCCAAAGGCCGGCCACCCGGTTTAAATACCACGAACTGGCATAGACCCGGCTGTTGGGCGCCCGGTCAATGCACTGGTCCCACTTCTGAAAATCAATTTCAGCATGCGGCAGGTATCGTAATTCGTTCCTATTCATGGCTGTATTGAAAACCAAGCCGGTTCATCAATTCGAAGACCTCGCGCCACCCTTTCCATGGGCCGCTGTCAGAAAGCGATTCGTTGTGCCAGATACTGACAAACATCCCCCCGACAGCCTTCACCTCATTCATCAGCTGTTCGATTTTCTGCCGCGCTTCCTGCGGGGTAAGATGCAGATAATCGCGCAAAGTTACGTCCATCACCTGAAAAGGATAAATCAACAGGTTGGTTGGCCGGTCATTTTCCAGATCATAAAAAAAGAAAGGGGTGCAAATCCCGGCCCGAAACCCGGCCGCATCGGCATACCCCATCGAATAATCCTCGGCAATACCTGCGGCCAGTAACTTCCGGTAGGTTTGGGGCAGTTGCAGGCGCAAATAGTGCTGCCGGCTTCGGGTCACCGCCACTTCGGCGATGGTCTGCAACCGTAACTTTTCGCGCATCAGCTGCCTGTTCCCCTCTTCTGCCGAGGAGCGGTAGGAAGGGTGGAGACCTGTTCGGTATGTGCCGGAAGTCGTCTGGACCAGCTGCCGGAAAGCCCTGTTCTTCCAGGATATCGAGTGGTCGAAACGGGCATAGTCGCCTACCAGAAAAAAGAAAATCACCTGCGCTTCGTTTCCGCTGAAAATTTGCTGCAGGTAGGTGTAAGTATCGTATGGATCGGCCTTTTGACCGGTCAGCACCTGGAAACGTTCGCGGTTCACGGCCCTCTCTCCTTTCAGCAATCCTTTCAGGCTGGCAGCAAAAGTTCTGAAAAAGCCTTTGTGCCGGTATGCCCAGGCGTTGTCCACATCGATGGTGGAGAGGTACTGCATGCAGGGTCGGCGAAAAATCAGTCCGGGATATTTTTGCGAAATTTTGTCTGCCAGCAGCCAGGCCCAGCGGTTCACCACCGGTCGTCCGAGCAGCTTCAGCCGGTGCAGGATACTTTCGCCGGCCGAATAACGGCCGTGCTGGTCGCGCTGGCCTGAAAGATATTCCTCCAAACGGGAAACCAGAAAAAAAGAGGCTGCCAGCGGATCAAACGGCAGGCATGATTCGCCGGAAGTTGTAAAAATAAAAGTTTCGTCGCCACACTTCCCGGTCTCAAAAACCGGAGCTTCCAGCGCAGTACTGAAAAGAAACGGATGGGCTTCAAGAAAAAGTTCGTTGCTGATTTTCCGGAATGAGTAGTTGAGTTTTGGCAGCTCCGACTGCAAAAACTCAGGCAGGTCGCTGGTTAACGACAACTCCGCACCGAGGATGTCGGTAAAAATGAGCCGGGCAATGTACCCGAGCCGCGGAGTAATTTTTTCGGCATAAACCAGCACCATTCCAATGTTTTAAAGTTGGCATTAAAGATAAGGTTCCGGGATGATTTTTTCAGAATAAAATCCGGGAAAAGGTAAGAAGCAGCCGACAGAAGTCCTACAGCACCCCTTCGTCGGCAAAGCTGTAATAACTTTTCTGGGTCACCACCAGGTGGTCGAGTACCTGAATTTCCATGATGTGCCCCGCCTCTTTCAGCTTCCGGGTAATCTGGTGGTCGGCCTCCGAAGGAGTGAGGCTCCCCGACGGATGGTTGTGGCACAGCACCATGCTGGTAGCCATCTTTTCGAGGGCGGTTTTCATGATCAACCGCACATCGATGACCGTGCCGGTGATTCCTCCCTGACTGGCCATAAATTTATCGATCACTTTATTGTTGCGGTTGAGCAGCAGCACCCAAAACTCCTCGTGAGCCAGGTCGCCCAGCAACGGCATAAAAATTTCGGCCACCTCCTTACTGCCATTGATCCGCGTGGCCTGTAAAACATCGGCTTCCCTGCGCCGGCGTCCCAGCTCCAGCGCCGCCGCAATATTGACCGCCTTGGCTTCGCCAATACCTTTGAAGGCGGTCAGAAAACCGATATCTTTCCTCCCCAGTTCGTTCAGGTTATTCCCGGCCGAATTGAGGACACGCCGGGCAAGTTCAACAGCCGTTTCGTCCAGATTTCCGGAGCCAAGCAGAATAGCGATGAGTTCGGCCTCGCTCAGCGAACGGGGCCCCTTGGTGAGAAGTTTTTCGCGCGGGCGATCTTCGACGGCCCACTCCTTCAGGTTTAACTTGCGGTATTCGCTCATGGTCAACACTTTTCGACAAGTTAGCAAAAAACCGCCAATCCCCCCTCACCGGCGGCACGGAAATTTTTCATCCTCGCCCACCAAACAAAAAACCTCTCCTGCATTCCAGGAGAGGTTTTCTGCCTCTTTATGAAATTACCGCTCTTACATGCGGTTAATCTGCAAAGCCAATTTAGATTTCAGGTTCGAAGCCTTGTTTTTGTGAATAACATTCTGTTTGGCCAGTTTGTCGATCATCGACACCACTTCCGGATACAGTTTAACGGCCTCTTCCTTATCGGTTATCCCGCGAAGCTTTTTAATGGCGTTACGGGTAGTTTTGCCGTGATATCTGTTATTCAACCGTTTGGTTTCGGTTTGCCTGATCCTTTTTAATGCTGACTTGTGATGTGCCATCTCAAATATTCCTTTCTAAAATTTGCAGTCCGTAGGGGATTCGAACCCCTATGGCAAGAATGAAAATCTTGAATCCTAACCCTTAGATGAACGGACCTTTTGTTTTGTTCCCTGAAAATGGGATTGCAAAAATACTTTTTTTTTGCTTCTCTCCAAATCTTCAACGAACTTTTTGCCTGATTAATGCCCTTTCTCGAATGAAAGGTGCCTTTTTATTTTGGCGTTGCAAAGAAAAATAAGTTTTTCGAAATTTCAAACCCTCCGGCGAAAAAAATTTCACTTCCGCAAATTACCGCCATTCCACGATGGTTCCTCTGGATGCGGCCAGCATCTCGGAGGGTATCGACTCTTTGATCTCGCGCCAGAGCAGGTTGATCAATTTGTGCTTGGCATAGTGGCGCGAATAGACCAGACTCACTTCACGCAGCGGCTTTACCGCGGTGAACGACAATACATTCTTCATCCTTTTTTCAGACATGCAGGTTTTGGCCAGTTCCGGAATCAGCGTGAGGCCGCCTTCGCGGTCCACAATATTCATGAGTGTTTCCAGCGAGCCGGCTTCGAAATGAAAGGGCAGGTGACTGTTTCCTGCCCCCATGTAAGAACAGAGATTGACCACCTGGTCGCGGAAACAGTGGCCGTCGCTCAGCAGCCAAATGTCGGGGGTGGCAATATCTTTTACCGTAATTTGTTCCTTTTGGTGCAACGGATTGTTTTCGTTGGCATAAATCATCATCTCTTCGTAAAAAATCGGCTTCTCGTTGATTTTGTCCTCTTTGAGAGGAGTTACCAGCACGCCCACATCGAGCAGGTCTTTATGCAGCAGCTTGATAATATTTTCGGTGGTTTGCTCCTCTACTTTGATGACGATGTTGGGATAGGCCCGTTTGTAGCGGCCAATAAACAGCGGCAGCAGGTAGGGGGCCAGTGTGGGAATGATGCCGATCCGCAGCAACCCCGACACCTGATTTTTGTGGTCTTTCACAATATTTTTCAACTCTTCGGCCTGGGTGAGCACAATCCGCGCCTGCTCGATGATCCGTTGTCCCACATCGGTAGGAATCAGCGGCTGCTTGCTGCGGTCAAAAATAATCACCTCCAGGTCTTCTTCCAGTTTTTTAATCTGCATGGAAAGGGTGGGCTGGGTGATGAAACATTGTTCGGCAGCCTTTCCAAAATGGCGGTAAGTATCTACTGCGACAATATACTCCAGTTGGGTTAAGGTAATCATGACGTTAATTGATAGTTTTTCTAAAAATAGAAAAATAACACGAACGCCGGCACAATCGGGCAGGTTCCTTAATTCATTGTAAAACCGCGTCCCGGAATCGTTCCCGGGAAATTTATCTTCCCCACAAAAAAGTACTATTTTTGGACAAAATCTGAAACAATGAACAAGCTATCAGCAATAGTTGCCATCTCACTCTGTTTGGGGTTGGCCTCGTGTGGCCCGACCGTTGAAGAGAAAGCCCGCGACCGGATGAACCTAGTCCGTTCCCTGCTCGAAAAGAACGACACCACGGCTGCCCTGCTCCAGATCGACAGCATTGCGCGGCTCTATCCCAAAGCTACCTATTCGGTCAATGCCGCCCAAAACCTGAAAAAGGAGATTTTGTGGGAGGTGCTGCAGCGCAAAGAGACCGAACTCGATTCGGTGAAGGCCAAAATTGCGCGGCTGGAAACCCATTTCGAAAAAGAGAAAACCGAATTTGACCGCTACACCCAATATATCCACAAACGGCAAACCTTTCAACGGTCGTGGAACCGCTCCTACATCCAGGTACGCCTCGATGAACGGGGCGAAATCTGGCTTTTGAGCAACTACCACGGCGAACAGTGGCTCGACCACACCGGCCTGCGGGTGTACGACCAGGGCGACCAGGCGCGTACCGATTCAATTGCCATTGGCAGCGTCGACAACCACCGGAGCGACTTTATGGAGTCCAAATGGGAAAAAGTGACCTACCGCAACGGCCACGACAACGGGGTGCTTGAATTTATTGCCAACCATCCCGACCGCCGGTTAAAAGCAGTTTTTCTGGGGAAACGCTACCACTACATTGTCCTGGAAGATTACGATAAAATTGCGGTAAAAGAGGCGCTCGAACTTTCGAAAGCGATCCGCGACCGCCAGCGGCTGGAGGCCGAAACCAAACAGCTCCAGGCGGCTCAAACTACCCCATAACCCGAAAAAGTTACACGATTTTGTCGACCTCTTCGGGAGGCAGGGCAACCACCGCCTGGTTGCCATTTACCACAATGGGGCGTTGCAGCAGCTGTGGATAGTTGACCATCGCCGCAATCCACTCCTCGTCCGTAAGTTGTTTTCCCTTAAAATTAGCCTTGTAAACAGCTTCCTGCGTACGGACCAGCTCCTGCGGCTTCTTGCCGGTCTTTTCAACGATGTCCCGAAGCTGTCCGGCAGTCAGCCCCTGATCGAGGTACCTCACCACTTCCAGTTCAAACCCTTTTTTCTCGAGATAGTTGAGTCCCGCCCGGCTTTTGGCACAACGCGGGTTGTGATAAATCTTCATAACCACGTGGTGTTTGTTTTTGATAAAACGGTAATAATCTTCCTGCGCCCTGAACTTTTCTGATGAGCTGCTTACGTTGTAATTGTTGAGGAGGCTGGCATCCAGGATCCGTGCTTTGGAGTTGTCTTTCAACTGGATGAGCAACATTTCCCGGAGCTCCTGCTGAATCTCGGGATCGTAAATCGGAGTGGCAACTTCGATCCGCCGGTCCAGGTTGCGGGGCATCCAGTCGGCCGAGGAGATAAAGTACCGCTCGTCGCCGCCATTTCCAAACAGAAAAATCCGCGAATGTTCGAGGTACTTGTCCACAATGCTGATCCCTTCAAGGTTTTCGCTAAAATTTGGCAATCCCGGCTTCATGCCAAAAATCCCGCGCACGATCAGCTTAATCTTCACACCGGCCCGGGCGGCATCGTAAAGTTTCTCCATCATATCGGGATCGATCAGGCTGTTCATTTTCAGGATCATGTAAGCCTCTTTTCCTTCACGGGCCAGCTTTATTTCATTCTTGATCATCTTACTAAAAAAACGGCGCATCCGGAAAGGCGCCACCACCAGGTGGTTGTATTTTATCTGCTTGTAATTGTGCTTAAAGAACTCGAAAACCCGGGCCACTTCGTCGGACAGGCGCGGATCGGAAGTCATCAGCCCTTCGTCGGCATAAATGCGGGCGGTGTTTTCATGAAAATTTCCGGTGCCGATGTAGGCATAATTACGGTAGCCCCCCTCCTCGAGCCGTTTGATCCAGGCCAGTTTACAATGAACCTTCAACCCCGGGATGCCGTTGATCACGTCGGCGCCTTCGTCCTGCAGTTTTCCCGACCAGAAAATATTGGCTTCCTCGTCGAACCGGGCCTGCAATTCGATGATCACCGTAACCTTCTTGCCGTTGCGGACGGCATTCAGCAGCGCGTTAACCACTTTCGAATCGGGAGCCACCCGGTAAATGGTAATGCCAATCTCCTCCACCTGCGGATCGATTGCCGCTTCGCGCAGCAGGTCGATAAAATGGTTAAACGGCTGATACGGAAAATGCAGCAACACATCTTTGCGACGCAACACCTTCAAAATGCTGGTGTGAAGCGGCAGGTCCTTGTGCCGGAAAGGGGGCAGCTTGGGGTAATAATGGCGCGGCTTCCCGATTTCGGGAAAGTCCATAAAATCCTTGTGGTTGTGGTAACGCCCGCCGGGAATGGCATTCTCTTCCTCGTCGATCTTCATTTTCCGGAAAATAAATTTCTGAAGATCGGAGGGCATTTCGCGGTCGTAGATCAGCCGCACCGGCTTACCAATTTTGCGCTTTTTCAGGCTCAGCTCCATTTTTTCGATAAACGACTTGGAGATGTCGTCGTCGATATCGAGTTCGGCGTCGCGGGTTACCTTAATGGTGTAAGCTTCGTATTTGTCGTAATCGAAATAGAAGAAGAGGTCGCTCAGACAAAAGCGGACCACATCATCGAGCAGCAAAACAAACTTTTTGGATCCGGAAGCCGGAAGCACCAAAAAACGCGGAACCGACCGGCTGGGAATGCGGATCAGGGAGTAGGCCACATCTTCGGGCGTTTTCAATTTTGACAGTTTGACCGCAAGATAGACCGACCGGTCGCGCAGGTAGGGAAAAGAATTTTTCCGCGAAAGCATAATGGGAACCAGGTTGGGGAGTACTTTCTCCTGAAAATATTTCCGCACAAAAACCCCCTGGGCATGATTCAGCTGTTTTTCATTCAACAGGAAAATATCCTCTTTTTCCAGCTCGTCCAGGATGTTTTTGAAGATCTCCTGCACCTTGGTTTGCTGCCGGATAACGATTTCCTGAATTTTGTCGTGAAGCTCCTTGGGGGTTAGCGCGCCCAGCAGGTTCTCCTCGTCTTCGCCAAAATCGACCATCCGGCGCACCGCAGCGACCCGCACCCGGAAAAACTCGTCAAGATTATTGGAGAAAATCCCAATAAAACGAATCCGCTCAAATAAGGGTGTGTTGGCATCTTCGGCCTCCTGCAAAACCCTTTCGTTGAACGACAACCAACTGATTTCCCTATTGATAAATTCCTTGTAAGAATACATGGCCTGCACATTTAGCCGGCAACTCATCCAACGATTGCCGGTAGGCCTCTAATTTCCTAAAAGCAAACTAAATATCAAAGTAAAATCATTTGATTTGCGACACGGAAAGCGTTTTGCAAAACTACGCTTTCAATTTCGCCAAACGGAACCAGCGTATTGCGCGGGGGAAGCAGGCCGGGATTAAGGTTCAGCTCCCACCAGCCGACGTTGTGCCACTTCCCCAACTTATACCCAACGGCATGGTATTCGGCAATTTTCAGAAAGCCAAAGTTTTCATGAAATCCCACGCTCTCCGGATTGGGGAGGGTGATTCCGGCCAGCAGCGTGGTGACGCCCTGTGCGGCCAGAAGGGTCGCCAGTGCCGTGTAGAGCGCTTGGCCAATCCGGCGGTTCCGAAACTGGGGATCAACATACACCGATGCCTCTTTGGTCCAGCGATAAGCTGCCCGCGAACGGTGGTC
>JARKOX010000219.1 GCA_029975525.1 Prolixibacteraceae bacterium
CGAAGCTTTTTCGCCCAGCAAAACCGGCATGGTATAGATCTTCTTCTGCCGGTCTTCAGCCAGCTTGTCGGTATGTTTTCCAAACAGCACGGTGGTGGGCCCAATGGCGTAAGTCAGCCCGATAAGAGCCACCTCAGTACTCCACACACCGCCCGACACCACATAATAGGTTCCGCCAATCATCAGTGGTCCCCACACCAGCAACACGGTTGGTTCACCCAGGGCAATATATTTCAACGGCCAGGTGTAAAAAAGCAGAAAGAATAATCCGGCAGCAATCAGGTAGAGCGTACCGGTGTCGGTTTGGGCAAATAAATAAAGTCCGCCGGCCAGCGCAAGTCCAAGGGTAACCAGGAAATAGGTCATGTGCCGGGCAACGGTCATGAAGCCATGTTCGAGCGGTTGCGGCCCGTAGAGCGACCGGTAGTAGTTCCCCTGATCAACGCCTTTTCGGTAATCCATGTAGTCGTTAATCAGGTTGTTGGCAGCGTGAGCGAGGGTGAGGGATATTACGGCAACCACAAAGCGGGGCCAGTTAAAATCGCTGAAAAGATAGGCCAGCAATCCGCCCAGGATCCCCGAAATTGCAGTCATAATCAATACGGCCGAGCGCGTTGCAATCAGCCAGCGGGAAATTACATCCAGTTCCAGCCACTCTTCTTTCGAAATGCGCGGAATCGTTTTCAGGGCTTTTGCCCACATCGAATAATTTATCATTGGAACATATTTTAAGTGAACGTGCCTCTTTCAACAACCTTCCGAAACGGTTGGTTCACTCCGGCTTTCTGCATAAAAAACATCTTCTCACCTCCAGCCGTTGCAAAATCAGCGTTCTCTGACTACCTTTGCCGCGTAAAATCATCAGAATGAGTCGTGTAGTAGTTGGACTTTCGGGAGGAGTGGATTCCAGTGTGGCAGCTTTTCTGCTCAAACAGCAGGGACATGAAGTAATTGCCTTGTTTATGGTGAACTGGCACGAACGGGTGGGGGCTGTTACCAGCGCCTGCACCTGGGAAGACGATGCCCTGATTGCCCGGATGGTGGCAAAAAAGCTGGAGATCCCGTTTCACATTGTTGACCTGAGCAGCCAGTACAAACAAAGAGTGGTTGACTATATGTTTGCCGAATACCAGGCCGGTCGCACTCCCAATCCCGATGTACTGTGTAACCGCGAGATCAAGTTCGACATTTTTATGGATGAGGCGCTGAAATTCGGGGCCGATTTTGTTGCCACCGGCCACTATTGCCAGAAAGCGGAAACCACCCTCGACGGGAAGCCGGTCTACCGGCTGCTGGCCGGCGCTGACCACAACAAAGACCAAAGTTATTTTCTGTGCCAGCTCAACCAGGAGCAGCTGGCCAAATCCCTTTTCCCGGTCGGGCACCTACAAAAACCGGAGGTACGCGAAATTGCCCGCCGCGAGAACCTGCCCACTGCCGAACGTAAAGATTCGCAGGGAATTTGCTTTGTCGGCAAGGTTGACCTGCCCACCTTTCTTCAGCAACAGCTGGAAGCCAAACCCGGCAACGTGATCGAAATTCCGGCGGCATTCCTGGAAAAGAAAAAGCAGGTCGAAATATCGGAGGAAAATTACCGGAAGCTCTGCTTTCCCTATCCGCTGAAACCGTGGCACGGCAAAGTGATCGGACAACATCAGGGAGCCCATTTTTACACCATCGGACAACGAAAAGGACTCAATATTGGCGGATACACCGAGCCACTGTTTGTGATCGGCACCGATGTACAGCGTAATATTGTTTACGTAGGCGAAGGCGCCAACCACCCCGGACTTTACCGGCGCGGACTTTTTGTGGCAGCTGCAAACCTGCACTGGATCAGGGAAGACCTGAAAATGCACACCGGCGAAAAAAGGGAGTTCGATGTGCGGATCCGTTATCGCCAGCCGCTGGAAAAGGCACAGATCCACCTGCGCGACGAGGGCGCCTATTTCCTGTTTGACCAGGAACAGCGCGGAATCACCGCCGGCCAGTTTGCCGCCTGGTATGCAGGCGACGAACTCATCGGATCGGGAGTTATTGCCTGATTTTAGCTGCTTTCGCCTTGCCCTTTCTCCGAAAAACTTATTTTTACAGGAAAATTTACACCTTATGATTAAATCGATGACCGGGTTCGGTAAGTCTGAATTCGAAATCAACAATAAGAAGATCACGATCGAAATCAAATCGCTGAACAGCAAACAGGCCGACATCAATACCCGAATCCCGGCGCTCTACCGTGAAAAGGAGATTGACATGCGGCGCGAAATAACCGACCAGCTGGTCCGCGGAAAAATTGACCTCTCCATTTATGTGGAAAATCTGGGAGAAACCAGCAGCGCCATCATTAACGAGGCCATTGTAAAAAACTATTTTGAAAATCTCCGCAAGCTCAGCAACGACCTTGAACTTCCGGTCAACGAATCGATTTTACAGATTATCATGCGGCTGCCCGACACGGTAAAAGTCCAGTACGAACAGCTCGAAGAGGAGGAGTGGGAAATTTTGCTGGCCAACATCCGCAAGGCGCTGGCGCAGGTCGGTCAATTCAGACTTCAGGAGGGCACCGCGCTCGAAAAAGACCTGCTGGCCAACATCGACGCGATCCAGTCGCTGCTGAAAGCGATTGAGCCGTTTGAACAACAACGGATCGAGACGATCAAAAACCGCCTCAACGACAGCCTCGACAGCCTGCGCCTCAACGGCACGGTAGACCACGACCGGTTTGAACAGGAGCTGATCTTCTATCTCGAACGCCTCGATTTCAACGAAGAGAAGGTCCGGTTGGTCAACCACTGCAAATATTTCCTGGAAACGATGAAAGACGGCGAGCCCAATGGCAAAAAACTTTCGTTTATTGCCCAGGAAATTGGCCGCGAGATCAACACCATCGGGTCGAAAGCCAACGAAAGCAACATCCAGCGGCTGGTCGTCCAGATGAAAGATGCGCTGGAAAAAGTGAAAGAGCAGGTACTCAATGTGCTCTAAATAAATTTTAGTTTAACGACAATCGTACAATCTTCTGTTAAAGCATGACAACCGGTAAGTTATTGATATTTTCAGCCCCGTCGGGAGCAGGCAAAACCACCATCGTCAGGCATTTGCTGGCCCAACCACTCAACCTGGCCTTTTCGGTATCGGCAACCAGCCGTCCGCCGCGTCCGGGCGAAATCGACGGGCGCGATTACCATTTTCTCTCCGAAGCCGAATTCCGCCGCAGGATCGATGAAGACGCCTTTCTGGAGTGGGAAGAGGTGTATACCGGCACTTTTTACGGCACCCTGAAGAGTGAAACCGAACGAATCCGGGCAGCCGGCCGGCATGTTGTTTTCGACGTGGATGTGATTGGCGGATTGAACATCAAAAAAATTTACGGGGAGGCCGCTTTGGCTCTCTTCATCCAGCCGCCGTCGGTGGAAGAGCTCCGCAACCGGCTCCGGGCGCGTTCAACCGATTCGGAAGAAAAAATTGCCATGCGGATTGCCAAGGCGGAGTATGAAATGAGCTTTGCCCCGCAATTCGACCAGGTGGTGATCAACGACCGGCTCGACGAAGCGCTGCTGCAAGCCGAAACCCTGGTCCGGGAGTTTCTGGCCAGCTGACAATCATCCCGGCGAGAGCCTGGTTGTTCTTTTACCTTTTGGCACGTTACACCCTTAATTGAAAAGTATGGAGAACCTGGTTTCCGATCTGCTTTTCCCCCAGAACACCCTCCGGCTGAAGGTGGGACTCTTCTTCGGTTCTTTCAATCCGGTGCACATCGGCCATTTGGCCATCGCCAACTACATGGTCGAATTTGCCGGGATCGACCAGCTGTGGTTTGTTGTTTCGCCGCAAAATCCGCACAAAAAAAGCGAAAACCTGCTGAACGACTACCAGCGGCTGGAGCTGGTCCACCGCGCCGTGGACGAAGACTCCCGTTTCCGGGTATCCAACATCGAGTTCAACCTGCCCAAACCTTCCTACACGGTTGACACACTCGCTTATCTGTCGGAAAAATTTCCCCATTACCATTTCTCCATTCTGATGGGCGCCGACAACCTGACAAACTTTCACCGCTGGAAAAACTACGAAGTAATTCTGGAAAACTACGGAATCATCGTTTATCCGCGGCCGGGTTTCGATCCTGCCCAGGCGCTCTCCCACCCGAACATCCGGCTCACCGATGCCCCGTTGATGGAGATCTCCTCAACCTTTATCCGGGAGGCGATCAGGCAGGGAAAAAATATCCGCTATTTTTTGCCTCCCCGGGTCTACGAATACATCGAAGAGATGAATTTCTACAAATAATCGGGAAACGATCCTTCGGCCTCTGCGCAGCATAAATCTTCGGTTCCGCCTTCCTTTAAAATTGCCAATGGGCTTTCAGGAACAAAATTTCCTGCGTAAGTTTGGCCTCATCTTCCTGAAAAACCATTTTTAACAGTGAGTATCCGGTCAAATAAGATTCTTAATTCAGTAGGAATCGCCCTGCTGAAGGGGATTTCGCACCTGCCGTTCCGGGTCATCTACGCCCTCTCGGATGGATTGTATGTGCTGATTCGCTATGTTTTCCGCTATCGTCAGCAAGTGGTTCGTAAAAACCTGCGCCGCTCTTTTCCTGAAAAAAGTGAGGCAGAAATCCGGCAGATCGAAAAAGCTTTTTACCACCACCTCTGCGATTTGATGCTGGAGGCGATCAAAGGCTGGAGCATGGATTTGAAAGATTATGAAAAACGGATAACCTTTCGCGGGCTGGACAAAATCGGGGAACATTTCGACCAGGGAGAGAGTGTGATTGTGCTGGCGATGCACCACAACAACTGGGAGTGGTGTTCGGTGGTGCAGCATCTGGCCAAACACCAGCTGCTGATGGTTTACGACCCGGTTCGGGGAAACCGGCAGTTCGAAGATTTCCTGATCAGCATCAGGGAAAAATTCGGCGGGAAAGCTATTCCAGTTAACAAAGCCGCCCGCACCGCACTTCAGTTTCACCAGAATAAAACCCCTTATGCGTTGTGGCTGGCAGCCGACCAGCGGCCCGGCGAAGTCAACCAGCTCTGGACGATCTTCATGAACCAGGAGGCCTGTTTCCTGCCCGGCCCCGGCAAAATTTCCGTCAAAACCAACCAGCCGGTATTTTTCCACCACTCCCGTAAACTAAAACGCGGCCATTACGAGGTGGAATTCTCTCCGCTTATTGAACGTCCGGCTGAACTCAGCGAGCAGGAGATTTTGCAGGCCTATGTCCAAAAAATGGAAGAGGACATCCGCCACCAACCCGCCCATTACCTCTGGTCGCACAAACGGTGGAAACAGCACCGTCCGGCCGGCTTCAAACTCTTTGTTCCCCACTCCCCCTCACAAACCGTTACCACCCAACCGTAACCGGACAACTTCTTTTTTGGTTTTCACCTGCGGAAATTCAATTGCAAATTTTGGTTTTCGCAATCGGTTGCATATTTTTGAACAAAACATTAACCTATGAAAAAACTGATATCTGTAACACTTGCATTTTTATTGGTCTCGGGCTTTGCTGTTGCCCAAAAGAAGGGAAATGAAAAGATTTTCCGCGACCCGTATATTAAGAAAGTGATGAAAAAAGCTGCCGAATGGCAGTTGGAACATCCGAAGCACAAACTGTACGACTGGACAAACGGCGCCTTCTACGCCGGATTATTTGCCGCTTACGAAACCACCGGTTCAAAGAAAATTTACCAGGCCATGTACAAGATGGGCGAGGAAAACAGCTGGAAGCCGGGCCCGCGCCTGCACCACGCCGACGACCATGCCATCTGCCAAACCTACATCGACCTGTACCGGATTACCAAAGACCGGAAGATGATCAACCCGTTCATCGAAACGATGGATAAATTTATCGCCACCCCTTTCCCTGTAAAAGATATCCAAAAGGTGACCTGGTGGTGGTGCGACGCCCTTTTTATGGCGCCTCCGGCCTACGTAAAACTGGGCATCACCCTCAACGACCCGAAATACCTGGAGCTGAACGACAAACTCTTCAAAGAGTGTTACGATCTGCTCTACAACAAGGAGGAGCAACTCTATGCCCGCGACATCCGCTACAAGTGGAATGAACCCGGCATCGAAACGCTGAAAGAAGCCAACGGTAAAAAAATATTCTGGTCGCGTGGAAACGGCTGGGTGATGGGCGGCCTGGTCAAAGTACTGAAAGAGTTGCCGGCCGACTATAAAAACCGCGATTTCTACGTCAGAAACTTCCGGGAGATGGCTGCCCGGGTGGCCTCGCTGCAGCAAGCCGACGGCTTGTGGCGTGCCAGCCTGCTCGATCCCGACTCCTATCCCGGCGGTGAAGCCAGTGGTTCGGGGTTCTTCTGTTATGCACTGGCCTGGGGCGTCAACACTGGTCTGCTCGACAAGGAGACCTATCTGCCGGTGGTGGAAAAAGCCTGGGTAGGACTTAACTCGCTGATCCAGCCCGATGGTCGGGTGGGATGGACCCAGCCCATTGGCGCCGACCCGCGCAAAAATTTCTCGGGCGAAAGCTGGGAAGTATATGGAACCGGAGCTTTCCTGCTTGCCGGCAGCGAAGTGATCAAACTGAAATAATCAGGCACCTACTTTAAACCAATACGATACTATCGCTTTTGGGGCAAGTATAGTCGCATGCCGAGCAACTTACTG
>JARKOX010000235.1 GCA_029975525.1 Prolixibacteraceae bacterium
ACACCACCGAACAGCCCGAAATCCTGGTCAACAACCAGCCGCTCAACATTGTGGACGGAAAAGGGGTTTACCGGGTCAAAACTACCCAGCCGGGAACATTTAAATGGTCGGGGCTGATCAAATCCAAAACGCCCGAAGGTACCTACCGCAATTATCCGTTCACCCAGGAATACCAGGTAACCCCGCCGAGTGTGACCATCTCGCCAACCAAAATGAATGTGTTTTACCAGGGAATCCCCAACCCGGTGGATGTGTCGGTCCCCAGTGTTCCGAAGGAAAACCTGCGGGTGGATCTCTCCAACGGACGGATCGAACGCTCGGGGAACACCTTTATGGTCTACCCCAAAGACCTGGATGAAATGGGCCGCAAAACCACCGTCACGGTTTACGCAACGGTTGGCGGAGTGGAAAGATCAATGGGTGCGATGACCTTCCGGGTGAAGAAAGTACCCGATCCGGTAGCCCAGATTGGCGGAATGGCCGGTGGAAACCTCCGCAAGGAAAACCTGCTGGTAGAAGATGGAGTAGTGGCTGTCCTCGAAGATTTTCTCTTCGACCTCAAGTTTACGGTTACCCAGTTCGACGTCTCAATAACCGGTTCCGGAGGTTTTGTCAACACCTGGAAGTCGACCAACAACCGTTTCACCGCCGAGCAGAAGACACAGTTTAAAAACCTGGCCGTCGGGAGTATTATTTACATTGATAACATCAAAGCAAAAGGGGACGACGGCAGCACGCGCGACCTCAATCCCATCAGCTTCAAAATACGGTAAGAAAAATGAAAAAGGCGAATCAACTTATTGGCGTTTTCACATTGGCCCTCCTCCTGTGGGGCGCATCGTCCTCGAAGGCGCAAATTGTTAACGGCGCTTTCAAACGGCAGGACATTTTCCAGAAAAAACCCATGCCGCTGCCGGCAGTCAGGGAAGCCGATGTCTTTTGGTCGGGTATGATCTGGCGGATCGTCGACCTGCGCGAAAAGATCAACCAGCCGCTTTATTATCCCACAGTGGAAACCGAAGGGAGAACCAGCCTCACCGCCCTGCTGCTCAAGGGGGTGGAAAGTGGTCAGCTTACGGCTTACGATGCCCGCAACGACGACGACTTCAAAAAACCGATGACCCTGGAAGAGGTAAAGGAAGCCTTTGGCGCCGTAACCAAAACCATTCAGGTCAGAAACCTGGAAACCGGCGAGATGGAGCCCCGAACCGTGGAAGGGGAAATCCGGCTGGACGAGATCAAACAATACATGATCAAGGAAGAGTGGTATTTCGACAAGCAGGCATCTGCCCTGCAGGTGCGCATTGTAGGCATCTGCCCGATCCAGGAATTTTTACGCGACGACACCGGAAATGTGGCTCCCGAAGATAACCAGGTCCAGCGCCGCAAGGTTTTCTGGATTTACTATCCCGAAGCACGCGACCTGCTGGCTTCCAACGAAGTGTTTAATCCGTACAACGACGCTCACCGCATGTCGTTCGACGACCTGTTCATCAAACGCTACTTCAACAGCTACATCGTGCAGGAGTCAAACGTTTTCAACAACCGCGTCATCAGCGACTACCTGGGCGGCAAAGAGGCCATGCTCGAATCGAAGCGTATCGAAGACAAAATATTCAACTTCGAACAGGATTTGTGGGAGTACTAACCAGACCGGGCCCACGAAGCCCAAAAAGCCTTATGGGTTTCTCATAAGGCTTTTTTGTTGTAAAAAAACAATTAAACAGCTATCACCACCGTTCTTAAACCGCATGTACACCGAAAGCAAATCAGGATGAGAGGTTGGGCCGTTGCCATATTGCTGATCGCCGTTTTTTTTCAGGCCTGCAAAAAAGCGGATTATTACAGTGCAGACAATATCCGCAAACGCGGAGAATGGTTTGAACCAGCCCCTTTTGGAATGGTCTTCATCAACCGCGGCTCGTTCACCATCGGTCCTTCCGACGACGAAGTGCTCGACCAGACTGCCACCAGGCAGGTTTCGGCGGAAGCATTCTGGATGGATGATACCGAAATTACCAATGACGAGTATCGCCAGTTTGTTTACTGGGTACGCGACTCCATTGCCCGCAAAATGCTGGGAGAGGTCTATCCCGAATTTATGATCACCGAAAACGCCCGGGGAGTCCCCCTGAAAGAACCGGCGATCAACTGGAAAGCCAAAATCGAATGGAGAAATCCCGATTTTCAGGCAGCCCTCTCCGACCTCTACATCCCCGAGGAGGAGCGTTTCGCCTTTTCAAGGGAGATCGATACCCGCAAACTGATTTACGACTACTACTGGATCGACCTGAAACAGGCTGCCCGCCGGGCAAACAGCTTCGACTTTGAAACCCAGCGCTACACCGGCACCGTCACGAACAGCAAAGGAGAAGAGGTGCCCATTGCAAACCGGAGCGCTTTTATCATGCACGAAACCGTCCCGGTCTATCCCGACACGTTGTGCTGGATTCGCGACTTTGCCTACTCCTACAACGAACCCCTGACCCAAAAATATTTCGCCCACGTTGGATTCGACGACTACCCGGTAGTGGGGGTCAGCTGGAACCAGGCGCGCGCCTTCTGCGACTGGCGGACCAAACTGCAGGCCTCCTTCCGGTCGCGATTTAACGATACCCCCGCCCACGATTACCGCCTGCCCACCGAAAGTGAATGGGAAATGGCCGCCCGCGGCGGAAAACAAAATCTGCTCTATCCGTGGGGAAGCTACTATACCCGCAACAGCGCCGGCTGTTTCCTGGCTAACTTTAAACCGCTCCGCGGAAATTATGTCGCCGACAGC
>JARKOX010000243.1 GCA_029975525.1 Prolixibacteraceae bacterium
GCCTGTTTTGCAGGTTTTCATTCTTTCCGAAATACAAAATTTCAACGCATTAACTGCATACAATCGCATTTACACCAATGTCAGTCCGCCAATAAATTTGTTGGTTAGCGACGTAAATCTTTCCGACATTGGTGTGTTCCGGATTTGATGTTTTCCAAGTAATTGCCTGGAGATTTCTCCGGCATTTTTTTCAATCAAGTGTATTGATAATCAGCTATTGATACTTGTTTCTTTCGTACATTAACATCAAATTCAAAACAAAATGAAAACAATCGTAAAAATCACGATCCTAGCCATTTGGACTATCGTATTTACTTCCAATACAAATGCCCAGACTCAAATTGTAAAAAAAAAAACCGAAACCAATAAGGTTTCAGGCAAATGTGAGATGTGTAAAGCCCGTATTGAAAAAGCTGCTAAAATCGACGGGGTAACCAAAGCCGAATGGGATAAAAAAGACAAAACGCTCACGGTTACTTTTGATCCGGCCAAAACCAATATGGACGCCATCGGTAAAAAAGTTGCTGCTGCCGGTCATGATAACGACAAGGAAAACGCAACCGATAAGGTTTATGCCAAGCTTCCGGGCTGCTGCCAGTACAGGTAGAAGATGTGAAAATTTGAGGATGTGAAGATTTGGAAATTATTTGAAGCATAACATTGCTCCATTAATTTTCAAATCCTCAAATCTCTTCATTTCCAAATTGTCAAATTTTATCATCTTCAAATCATTATCATGTTTAACCGACTTGTCAAATATTTTCTCGATAACCGGCTGATCACGTATATCCTCCTGCTGGCATTTGTGGGCTACGGGTTGGTGACGATGCCGTTCAATTGGAATATCGGATTTTTACCACGCGATCCGGTTCCGGTTGATGCTATTCCCGATATTGGCGAAAACCAGCAGATTGTGGCAACCGAATGGATGGGGCGTTCACCCAAAGATATTCAGGATCAGGTGACTTATCCGCTCACCACTGCCCTGCTGGGAGTTCCCGGGGTGCAAACCATCCGCAGCACGTCGATGTTTGGAATGTCGTTTATCTATGTCATTTTCAAGGATGATGTCGATTTCTACTGGAGTCGCTCACGCATCCTCGAAAAGCTCAATTCGCTTCCTGCCGGAATTTTACCAGAAGGGGTTCAGCCCACGCTGGGACCGGACGCCACGGCACTCGGCCAGATCTTCTGGTACACGCTCGAAGGCCGCAATCCGGCCACCGGCGAACCCTCCGGAGGCTGGGATCCACAGGAATTGCGCACCATTCAGGACTTTTACGTCAAATACAGTCTGTCGGCGGCCGAAGGGGTTTCCGAAGTGGCTTCCGTAGGCGGATTTGTTAAAGAATACCAGGTTGACCTCAATCCCGAAGCGTTGAAAGCATTCGGCGTTTCGGTGATGGACGTGATGAATGCCGTGCGCAAAAGCAACCTCGACATTGGCGCCGAAACCATTGAGCTGAATCGCGTGGAATATATCATCCGCGGATTGGGGTACGTGAAAAATCTGGAAGACCTCGAGACTTCGGTGATTGCCGTTCGGAACAATGTGCCGGTACGCATAAAAGACGTGGCCAATGTGTCGTTTGGACCGGCGACCCGTCGCGGCGGGCTCGACAAAGCGGGTTCCGAAGCCGTTGGCGCGGTGGTGGTAGCCCGTTACGGCTCAAACCCGATGGAGGTGATCAACAACGTGAAAGCCAAAATTGCTGAAATTGAAGCCGGATTGCCACAAAAAACGCTGGCCGACGGCTCGGTTTCGAAGGTGACCATTGTGCCGTTTTACGACCGCACCGGACTGATCAAAGAAACCATCGGAACGCTGGAATCAGCGCTTTCGCACGAAATCCTGATCAGCATCATCGTGATTATCGTGCTGGTAATGAATATGCGCGCATCGATCATTGTGGCCGGACTACTGCCCATCGGAGTGCTGATGACCTTCATCCTGATGCGCTTCTTCGGTGTCGATGCCAACATCGTGGCCCTTTCGGGTATCGCCATTGCCATCGGTGTGATGGTCGATATCGGGATTGTGGACGTGGAAAACATTCTCCGGCACCTCGAAATGCCCGAAAACAAAGGCGCCCGGGGCAAAAAACTGCTTTCAGTGATTTACCAGGCAACTACCGAAGTACGTGCAGCCGTCGTGACCTCCATTGCCACCACGATCGTGAGTTTCTTGCCCGTTTTTGCGATGGAAGCCGCCGAAGGAAAGTTATTTCATCCGCTGGCGTTCACCAAAACATTCGCGCTGATTTCAGCCTTTTTGCTTGGAATCATCGTGTTGCCCACACTCGTTTACCTGTTGTTTTCCGTTCGGTTTAAAACCGGCAAAATCAGAAAGATTTGGAACGGTACATTGATTGGCGCCGGAATCCTGATCGTCGTCCTCTGGCAGGTTTGGCCAGCCTTGGCGTTAACGGCAATCGGCATCAATAATTTGCTCGATTACCGCTGGTCGAAGCACCGAAAAGAGTATCCAAACTACATAAACATTGCAATCGCCGTTCTCGTCGCCGTGTTCTATCTGTCTGAAGAATGGCTTCCGCTGGGTGCACATAACAGACTGTTAATTAACTTTTTATTTGTCGCCGGAATCGTTTCGGTCATTTTACTGGCGCTGCTTTCGATGGTTCATTTTTACGAAGCCATCATGCGCTGGTGCCTCGAAAACAAATGGAAATTCCTGTTGCTTCCGGCCTTTACCTTGCTCTTCGGATTACTCGTCTGGCAAGGGACTGAACGTATTTTCGGCTTCGCTGCCAATGGCTTTGAAAAGCTGGGTTGGAGCAGTTTCCGACAAACCGCCCTCTGGCAAAAATCGGCCAGTGTATTTCCCGGAACAGGAAAGGAATTTATGCCTTCGCTCAACGAGGGTTCGTTCCTGCTGATGCCTACCAGTATGCCCCATTCGAGCATCGAAATGAACCTCGACTACATCGAAACGCTCGACAAACGGCTGTCGGCCATCCCTGAAGTGGAAGTGGCGGTAGGCAAATGGGGCCGCGTCAATTCGGCGCTCGATCCCGCTCCGGTGCAGATGTTCGAGAATACCATCAATTACCGGCCCGAATACATTCTGGATGAGAACGGTCATCGGCAACAATTTAAAACCGACCGCGACGGTAGTTTCATCCTGAAAAACGGCGGGAAATACAATCCGGAGCAAGAAGCTTTCAGGATAATTCCTGCGGACAGTCTTGTCCCGACCACCAACGGCGATTATTTCCGTCAGTGGCGGCCGCACATCAAAAAACCGAACGACATCTGGAATGAAATCGTGAAAGTGACCAATATTCCTGGACTGACTTCGGCGCCCAAATTGCAGCCGATTGAAACCCGTTTGGTGATGCTCTCCACCGGGATGCGCGCCCCGATGGGACTGAAGATTTACGGTCCTGATCTGGAAAGTATTGAAAAAGCCGGGATGCAGTTCGAGCAGGCACTGAAGGAGATTCCGTCGGTAAAAACGACGTCGGTGTTTTACGACCGTGCGGTTGGAGCACCCTATCTCGAAATTAAGCTGAATCGTGAAGCGATGGCCCGTTACGGCATGAGCGTGAGCGATGTACAGGAAGTTTTGCAGGTGGCGGTTGGCGGAATGACGCTAAGCAATTCGGTAGAAGGCCGTGAACGTTTTCCTATCCGCGTTCGTTATGCCCGCGAGTTGCGCGACAATCCCGAAGAGCTCAAACGTATCCTCATTCCAGCCATGAATGGCGTGCAAATTCCGCTGAGTGAAATTGCTGATATCGACTACACGCGCGGCGCCCAGATGATCCGCAGTGAAAATACCTTCCTGGTTGGCTATGTCATTTTCGACAAAACGGAAGGCAAAGCCGAAGTGGATGTGGTGGACGAAGCCAACAAAATCCTGAAGCAAAAAATGGATTCAGGCCAACTGACGCTGCCCAATGGCGTTACCTACAAATTCGCCGGAAACTACGAACACGAAATGCGCGCCACCAAGCGGCTGGCCATTGTGGTTCCGCTGAGTTTGCTGGTGATTTTGCTGCTGCTCTACTTCCAGTTCCGCACCGTCACGGCTTCGCTCATTCATTTTTCGGGTGTTTTTGTGGCGTTTGCAGGCGGATTCATCATGCTGTGGCTCTACGGTCAGGATTGGTTTATGAACTTCTCCATCGCCGGAATAAACCTGCGCGACCTGTTTCAGATGCACCCGATTAACCTGAGTGTCGCGGTCTGGGTCGGATTCATTGCCCTCTTCGGAATTGCCACCAACGACGGCGTGATTATGGGAACCTACATTCACCAGACCTTCGAGCAACGCCATCCCGGAACGGTTCACGAGGTGCGCGAAGCCGTGGTTGCCGCCGGACTGAAACGTGTCCGCCCGGCCATGATGACGACTGCGGTGGCGGTTATCGCCTTGTTGCCGGTGCTCACTTCCACCGGAAAAGGCGCCGACATCATGGTGCCGATGGCCATCCCCGCTTTTGGCGGAATGATTATTCAGGTGATGACCATTTTCGTGGTGCCGATGTTCCAGTCGATGTGGCGGGAATGGGCTGTGAAAAACAACCATATAGACACATAGAACGCATAGAAATATTTTAAAACTATGTGCCTGTGGTTCAAAAAATTAGAGAGATGAAAAAACTAACAATAATTGCAAGCATAATTGCACTAAGCGTTTCGGCGTATTCACAGGATTCGCTGATGAATTACCTGGAAATAGCAGCCAAAAACAACCCGACGGTGTTGCAAAAACTGGCGGAATATGAGGCTTCGCTGCAAAAAGTTCCGCAAGTGGGCAGTTTGCCCGACCCGGAATTGAGTACCGGAATTTTCCTGAGTCCGATGGAACTGGTTGGCGGGAAACAGGTCGCCGACATTCGGTTGATGCAGATGTTCCCGTGGTTTGGTACGCTAAAAGCGGCCAAAGACGAGATGAGTCTGATGGCCAAAGCCAAACTCGAAACCCTGCGCGATGCCAAATTACAGGTGTTCTACGACGTTCAGCGAACCTACTTCGAACTGCTAAAGATCAACCAGTCAATCCGCATTGCGGAGAAAAACCTGGAGATTTTGCGCACCATTGAGCGGTTGTCGCTGGTGAAATTTAAGTCGGCCGCAAACAGCAGTGTGGTAAATACTTCCGGAGGATCGATGCTGCAAAGTTCAAGCTCCGGTTTAACTACTTCTTCCGGCGGAATGTCGGGAATGAGTGGCAATTCAGCAGGCAATCCGGTTTCGTCAGGAATGAATTCTACTCCAATGGCTACATCCGGAGGATCGGGATTGGCTGATTTGTACCGCGTGCAGATGGAGATCAGCGAACTGGAAAACAACATCTCCCTGCTCAAAAACCAGCAGCTGACGATCGCGGCCCGTTTCAACAGTTACTTAAACCGGAAACCGCAAACACCTGTGCACCTGGCGGAAGAGTTGGCTGCCGACTCACTGGATATTCCGCTTCAAATCGTTTCCGATAGCATGTTGCAACACCACCCGTTGCTCGGCATGTTGCAGTACGAACAGCAATCGCTGGATGCGCGAAGGGAAATGGTGACCAAAATGGGCTACCCGATGGTTGGCCTCGGCCTGAATTATTCATTGATCAGTAAAAATCCGATGTTGGATTCCGAAATGAATGGCAGCGACATGGTGATGCCCATGGTGACCGTGACTTTGCCCATCTACCGAAAAAAGTACAAAGCCATGCAGGAGGAGGTGAAATTGCAGAAAGTGGCTGCCGAGCAAGGATTTCAGGCGACGGCCAATGCGCTGCAAAACGAGTATTACGAAGCCATTCAGCTTTACCAGGATGCACAGCGGCGGGTAAAACTTTACCAAAATCAGGCTGATCTGGCGAATAAATCGCTGAATATCCTGCTGAAAAGTTTCTCTGCTTCGGGCTCCGGACTGACCGATTTGCTTCGCATCCGGCAGCAAATGCTCGATTACGAAACCCGTCAAATTGAAGCCATTACCGATAACAATACGGCTATTGCGTGGCTGAAACGGCTGATGGCTCATTCGCAAATACCGTAAAAATGACAAACATGAATAAGATATTTTCAAATCAATACGTCCGGGGCGGATTGTTTGTCGCCGCCGGATTATTCCTGGGCTGGCTGTTTTTTTATGCCCCGGAAAAGCACGAAGAGGGGCACAACCATTCGGCAGAAGAAGCCAAACCGGAAGTATGGACCTGTTCGATGCATCCGCAAATTCACATGGATAAACCGGGAAAATGCCCGATTTGCGGAATGGACCTGATCCCGCTCAGCTCCATGAGTTCGTCGGGATCGGATCAAATGGCGGTTCATCTTACCAAAGAGGCGGCCCAGCTGGCCAACGTACAAACTTCCGTGGTTTCCGCGCAAAATCCGGTAAAAGAGTTGCGGCTTTACGGAAAGGTGCAGGCCGACGAGCGTTTGTTGCAAAACCAGGTGGCACATATTTCAGGAAGGGTGGAAAAACTGTTGGTAAATTTTACCGGAGAACCGGTTCAAAAAGGCCAAAAGCTGGCCGCAATCTATTCGCCCGAGTTGGTAACTGCTCAGCAAGAGCTTTTTGAAGCAGCCAAAACCAGACAATCGCAACCTGAAATCTACGAAGCGGCTAAAGAAAAACTGCGTCAGTGGAAACTTTCGGATGCCCAGATTTCAGCCATTGAAAGTTCGCATAACATCCAGTCAAACATCGATATAGAGGCCACTACTTCAGGTATTGTTACAGCCCGTCGCGTCAACAGCGGAGACTATGTGAGCACCGGAACCGTGCTGTACGAAGTGTCGGATCTGTCGCGTGTTTGGGTGCTTTTCGATGCCTACGAAAGCGACTTGCCGTTCCTGAAACAAGGCGATAAAATCAGTTTTACTATTCAGGCTTTACCCGGAAATTCGTTCGAAGGAACCATCCGCTTTATCGATCCGGTGATTGATCCGGTGAACCGCGTGGCCAAAGTGAGGGTGGAAATCGGTAATCCGGACGGAAAGCTGAAACCCGAAATGTTTGCTACCGGAATTGTCAAATCGAACCTGTCCGACTACAAAGGCAAGCTGGTCATTCCCGCTTCAGCGGTATTGTGGACCGGCAAACGCTCGATTGTGTACGTAAAACAAGCCGGCGACGAACCCATCTTTCATCTTCGGGAAGTTGAGCTGGGGCCCAGACTGGGCGAAAATTTTGTGGTTTTGAACGGATTGACCGACGGCGAAGAAATCGCCACACAAGGGGCATTCAGCATCGATGCAGCGGCCCAGCTGGAAGGCAAACCGAGTATGATGAATCAGGCAGGCGGGGCTGTTTCAACCGGACACAACCACGGGGAAATGACTGCTGGGCAGTCTGCTGAAACATCCGGACATGCTCAGTTTAGGGTTTCAGGAAACTGCGAGATGTGTAAAGCGCGCATTGAAACTGCCGCCCAATCGGTTGCCGGCGTTGCTTCGGCCGAATGGAGCAACGAAACCCAATTGCTGCATGTCAGTTTTGATGGCCGCAAAACCAACATCGACGCCATCCAGAAAGCTGTTGCCCAAGCAGGCCACGACACCGAAAAGTATAAAGCGCCCGACAACGTCTACAAAGCGCTTCCGGAGTGCTGTTTATACCGGAAATAAAATGGCTGAAATTCAACGGGCCGGATGAACAAAGACGTCTGGTCCGTTTGTTTATACATCGGCCGGAAAAGCGGTGAGATTTCTCAAAATCAATTCACTGCAACGCCTCAACAGGTAAGTAGCCACCAAATTTCCGAGCTTTTTTAAAAACTGCAGATAGGTTTCACTCTTAAAACGGAAAAAATGAAGTACTACATCACCCAAAAGATCGACGCGACGTTTGAACAGGCGCTCGATCGTGTAAAAAAGTCACTGGGGAGGGAAGGGTTTGGCGTTTTAACCGAAATTAACCTCCATGATAAGCTGAAAGAGAAACTGGATGTCGATTTCCGAAGATACACCATTCTGGGCGCGTGTAATCCGGCTTATGCCTACAAAGCGCTGCAAAGCGAAGACAAAATCGGTACGATGCTTCCCTGTAATGTGGTTGTGCAGGAACTGGGGAGAAATGTAATCGAAGTGGCTGCCGTTGATCCGATTGCTTCGATGCTGGCCATTGAAAACCCGCAACTCACCCAAATTGCCGGCGAAGTAAAAGGGAAGCTGGAAAAGGTGATTGAATCGTTACAAAGTGGAGGCGAATCGTAGGGAGGGCTCTGGTGCGAACGGCTCAACAGCTGGCCGGCGAAAATTTCATGGATAATGAAGATTCTGAACGAATCGGGGATGCAGATGGTTAACAGCAATTCGAGTCTTTCATTTCAAATTTGGAACAGATGGAATTAAACGATTTACTTCAATATAATCCGATCGTATTAGCGCTTCTGGCAACCCTTTTTACCTGGGGGGTAACGGCGTTGGGCGCAGCCATGGTGTTTTTTTTCAAAACCATCAACAAAAAGATTCTCAATTCGATGTTGGGGTTTGCCGCCGGTGTGATGATTGCCGCCAGCTTCTGGTCGCTGCTGAAACCGGCTATCGAAATGGCCGAAGAAAACGGTTCGGTAGCCTGGGTGCCGGCACTGGTCGGATTTTTGGCGGGAGGGGCGTTTTTGCTGCTGATTGACAAGATTCTTCCGCACCTGCATTACGGCCTGTCCATCGACAAAGCCGAAGGAGTCAAAACCTCGTGGCAGCGAAGTGTTTTGCTGATTCTGGCCATCACGTTGCACAATATTCCCGAAGGATTGGCGGTGGGCGTAGCTTTTGGAGCCCTGGCCCACAATCCGGAAATTGGCACGCTGGCCGGGGCAATTGCGCTGGCGATCGGGATCGGGCTTCAGAATTTCCCGGAAGGTGCAGCCGTGTCAATCCCTTTGCGCCGCGAAGGATTCAGCCGGTCGAAATCGTTTATGTACGGGCAGCTTTCCGGAATTGTGGAACCGATTGCCGGCGTAATCGGGGCCGGCATGGTGCTGCTCATCACCCCTGTTCTGCCGTACGCCTTAGCTTTTGCTGCCGGGGCAATGATTTTTGTGGTGGTTGAAGAACTCATTCCTGAGTCGCAAACCGGAAACGAAACCGATTTGTCGTCGATTGGCGCCATGGTCGGTTTTGCCACCATGATGGTTTTGGATGTCGCGCTTGGATAATGGCTCGCAAATCGCTTTATTGAAACGGTTTTACATGTAAAATTTAGCTCTTGGAAACTTCAGAAGAAAAACTTTACCAACGCGCTTATCTGTTAAGCTTATTCACCATCTTTTACAATCTGGCCGAAGGTGTTGTTTCCATGCTTTTGGGCTACGAAGATGAAGCCCTGACGCTGTTTGGATTTGGCGTAGACAGCTTTATTGAGGTGATGTCGGGTATTGGTATTGCCGTGATGATCCGCCGCATCAGGCAAAATCCGGCAAGTTCCAAAAGCGAATTCGAAATCAGGGCGCTGAAAATTACCGGAACCGCTTTTTACCTGCTTTCCGCGGGTTTGCTGGTAGGAATAGTCGTCAATCTTGTTAACAGTCGCCAACCGGAGACCACCTTCTGGGGAATAGTTATCTCGCTGGCCTCGATTGCCGTGATGATCTGGCTGATGAACGCCAAAAAATCGACAGGCAAAAAACTGCACTCCGATCCGGTTATTGCCGACGCCAACTGCACCAAAGTGTGCGTTTATATGTCGGTGGTGCTGCTGGTTTCCAGCCTGATTTATGAACTGACCGGCTTTGCCTACGCAGATGCGATTGGCGCTGCGGGATTGATCTGGTTCTCCGTTTCCGAAGGCCGCGAAGCATTCGAAAAAGCCAGAGGCAAAAACGACAATTGCCACGTCCAGAGTTGATTTGGAAAAAACTGCCCGGAGAATTTCAACGTCGTACGTGCAGCCATTCGCTGAAAATTACTTTTTACGTTTGTTTTTAACATGTTGATTTGAATGAGATATTTCATTAAAAATATGGTTTGCAACCGCTGTATCATGGTGGTGCAGCAGTTGTTCGAAAGCCTGGAACATCCGCCCGTCCATATTTCGCTGGGCGAAGTAGAGACAGCCATTCCGCTTTCCGGAGAGGAGTTGGATCTTTTACGGACGAAGCTGGTCGATCTGGGTTTTGAACTCATTGACGATGCCAGAAGCCAGCTGATTGAAAAGATCAAAACACTGGTGATTGAAATGATCCATTACCGGAAAGCGGAAGACCGGAAGATGAACTATTCGGCCTACATCGAATCGGGCCTGAACAAAGATTACACCTACCTGAGCAATCTCTTTTCGGAAGTTACCGGAACCACCATTGAAAAATATATCATCAGCCAAAAAATCGAACGGGTGAAAGAGTTGCTGGTGTACGACGAACATACCCTCAGTGAGATTACCTGGGAACTCGGCTACAGCAGCGTTGCGCACCTGTCGGCGCAGTTCAAGAAAGTAACCGGCCTCACGCCGGGGCATTTCAGGCAGATCGGGACCAACAAACGCAAACCGCTCGACCAGGTTTAACCTGTAAAACATGTAAATCATTCCCGGAATTGTATAAAACTTATCTCTGAAAGGCGGGTTACTTTTGCTTATAAATAAAGCTGAATATTTTTAACCTGTATTGGCGAAGGACCGGCCTCGGCCGGTGAGCCGAAAAACAAGTGAAGACGGCGTTAAAAAATCTTTTCTGTTTGAGCCAAAGGCGAGTTTAAAAGATTTTAGCCGTCAAACGCCAGTTTTTCGCGCGAAGCGGGCGCAGCCTTGAC
>JARKOX010000116.1 GCA_029975525.1 Prolixibacteraceae bacterium
AAGATCTGATACCGATCGGCCGCTCTCCTGGGACGCTATAATCTTAATGATCTGCGCTTCGTTAAACTGACTCTTTTTCATTACCCTAAAATTATGAATTTTTACATTTTTCAGCGTTGCTGTTTTTAGGGTAGATTACACAATGTCCAAAGATCACATTCCCCGCAGTGTTGAGCTCCCCCGTCCGGTTGGAGGCGGACCGGGGAAAGGTTTTGCTCAGCGGCTATAAACATCTCACCCGCCCCGGGTGGTTGAAAGCACCGACCATTTAACCATTGAACAATTTAGCCATTCTTCCATTTTGTCGTTTCTGATTTCTGATTCGGTGTTTCTTATTGATTCAGATAAATTTTCAATAATCAACAGCCAATATCCAATGTCCAAAGATCACATTCCCCGCAGTGTTGAGCTCCCCCGTCCGTTTGGAAAGGAGCCGGAGAAGAAAGGTTTGCGGGCGAAAAGAGAGGCGGGCTGTGGATGCCGGATTTGGTTTGGCCGGCACCCCGCCCGGAAAAATTATAACAGATATTTATTTTTTGGCTTCATCGCCGGTTTCGGCAGCTGCCTGGGGACCCTCTTCCGGTTGACCGGTAGTCTCTGGTTCCTGCTTGGGAACAATCTCTTTTCCGGCCAGGAAATTTCGGAAGAACTGGGCAACTTTCATCCCCGGCAGTTCGTCCATTTCATCTCCGATATTTGCCACCCAGGCCAGCACCAGCTCTTCTTTGGGAAAGATCAGCAGCAGGGAGCTTCCGCCGGTTAAACTGCCGTGCGCCGCATAAAACGGGTTCCCTTCCAGGTCTTTGAAAAGCAGCCAGCCGTTGGCCCAGCGCATTCCGCCCATTGGCGGCTGACCGGAAAGTGTCGGTACAGTCCAAATCTGTTTTCTCAGACTGTCGGATATAATCCCGGGATAGAGAAATGCATTACCCAGTTTCAGCAAGTCGTCGGCAGTTGAGAGAAAGCCGTCGGCCGGCAGGCGGTGACGCAGGTCGCGGGTAGTGGCATGGATGGTTTGGGTAATGATGTCGTGGTCATAAAAATCGGCACGACCTTTAATGGTGATCAGCGGATGGTCGGGAACCGTGTTTTCCAGCTTCAGGGTGTCGGTCACCCATTTGCGGATCACCTTTGAAAAGCTTTCGCCTTCTGCTTCCTGCAGGATAACGCCCAGCAGGTTGTAGTTAAATTCTGAAGGGTAGTGGTACATTCCCGGCGGAAACAGCAGTGTGTCGTTTGAAAAGTTTTCAATGCCTTTTTGAAGGGTGACATGCAGTCCGCGCCAGTTGGCTTCTTCTTCGGTGAGCGTCCTGATGCCCGAGGTGTGTTCGACCAGATGCTGCAGGGTGAGCGGATATTTTTTCTGCGGAAAATCGGGCAGGTACTTTTGAACCGTATCGTGCGGACTGAGTTTTCCCTGCTCCACCATCCGGTAGTAAGCCAGTGAGGTCAGCACCTGTGAAATGGCACCAATCCGGTATTTGGTCTGACGTGTGGCCGGCACATCGAGGTCGGTGCTGGCCAGCCCAAAACCTTCCGACCACACGGTTTTTCCTTTGACCGAAACCGCCACGGAGCTCCCGGGCATAAAGTTTCGCGCCAGGTAAAAAATCGCCTCTTTACGGCTTTCCCGAATGGCTTCCCGGTATTTTCGGTCGATGATGCGGACCGGCTCCTTCCGGGAGTGGCAACCGGCCATTCCCGCCAATACTGCAAAAACCAAACTCCAAACAACAACTTCTTTTTTCATTGATTCTTGTTTTTGTTTAACATTATTGAAAAGCTGGTCAAAAATATTCAATATCGTGAAAAAGAAGGCCTCCC
>JARKOX010000275.1 GCA_029975525.1 Prolixibacteraceae bacterium
AAGGTTATCCGTTGATCTTTGCAGTTGCCAGCAACAACTCCATCTCATTTGTAAAACAGGAGATTGGGTACACCCACTCGACGTACGGCAAAATGTCTTTTACGATGCCTACTGCTACCTATGCGAATCAGCCGTATAAAGAAGGGAAAGTGTTTTACCTTTACGGCCGGTTTGTCGTGAATGCAGGGTCGTTCGGTACTTTCCTCGCAAAGCTGACGCTTGATTAATCAGGCATCACACTACTTGAAAAGATTGCCTTTTTAAAAGGACTGAAATAAGTTAATGACCAGATGGGTTCAGGGCCAGCCTTGAATCCATCTGTGTTTTTAGCAGTAGTCTGTATGCAAATGTTTCTCCTTCCCACAATCGCCCTGGCGGCCCTTCTGCAAAGGTTTAAAGGCCGGAAATAGTTGTATAAACAATGCCGCGGCCGTTTTTGTCAACCTAGCCCAATCGTCAGTTCATTTCTGGTTTTGCCGGCCTCATTTTTCAGTTTTTTGAGGAATTCTTTTCCGCAGCCCGATTGGTAATATTTTTCGCCTATTCGGGCTTCAGCTCTGGAATTATATGGTTTCTGGAATAGGAGAATCCAGGGGTCGGTAAGCTTTTGTCGATCTGTTTTTTCCGGCATTGTGCTAGGCCATCCTTTGGGGGATATCGTGGGTCATACCGACGTAAATTCTTCTGTAGAGTTGACTTTGGATGGCATATACGAAGAAGGTTTCCATAAAAAAAGCCATGCAAATGTTGTTTTACATGGCTTTTGTGACCCCATCGGGATTCGAACCCAAATCGTCAGAACCGGAATCTGAAATTCTATCCATTGAACTATGGGGCCTTATTATTTCAGAACGTTGCCTGTCTCTTCTGGCAGGCGGCACAAAAATAGCAAAGATTTGCTATTTACAGAGGGCTTGCCGGCTTTTTTATTCGGGATTGTTTGCAATTCCGTTGATAAATGTTGACCATGAGGTTGCATTGGTACGGCTCTTCCTGTTATTTTTGTTTTTCAGGAAAAATTTCAAGGGATGAATATTCAGGAGTTTGATACCCGGTGCCGGACGCTTTTCGATTCTTTTCTCACCTTCTATTCGGGCTGGAATGCCGGCCAGCTCCGCAATGTGGAGATCAAGCGGCAGCATTCGCTGCGGGTTTCGGCGTTGTGCGAAAAGCTGGCTGTTGCGCTTGGTTTGGGGCCGGAAGAGGTTGCCCTGGCCCGCGCGATCGGGTTGGTGCATGATCTGGGCCGTTTCCCGCAGTTGATGAAATACAACACCTTTAACGATGCCGTTTCGGTTGACCATGCTGCGTTGACAATCGAGGAGCTTGAGCGCGGAAACCTGCTGCAGGGGCTTGATCCGGGGGTGGCGCAAACGGTTAAAACAGCTGTCCTGTTTCATAACAAGCTGGCTCTTCCTGCCCATCTGCCGGAGCAGGAGCGGCTCTTTTCCCAAATTCTGCGCGATGCCGATAAACTTGACATCCTGGAAGTCATTACCGACTACTACCAAAACCGGGATCGCGAGCCGAACCACACACTGACCTGGGAACTTCCGGCCAAAGGAATTTCAGAAAAAGTGTTGCAAATGCTGCGCGAGGAAAAACCGGTGGAACGCGAATGGGTCAAAACGCAGGAGGATATTAAGCTGATGCAGTTGTCGTGGGTGTATGACCTGAATTTTAAGGCGTCGTACCGTATTTTAGGCCAGAACCGCTATGTCGACAAGATTTTCAGCGTCCTTCCCAAACGCGACGAAGTGTATGAAGTTTACCGCCAGGTGCGGATCTATGTTGAAAATAAATTTATGAATTAAATCCGCAGGACAACTGCCAAATTCTTCCGCAGGCAACCTGCCGGCAGTGACGCGTTGAAAAGCCAAAATTTCAGAGATGAGCCGCAAATTGATTTGTTTATGTAACCTGGTTGGAGAGCACGAAATTGAAGCCGCCCTTCGCAAAGGGGCGGTTACTTCCGATCAGGTAAAAGCAATTACGGGCGCCGGAACCGGCTGCGGACGCTGTGTACCGGCCCTCGAAAAGATGGTGGCGGAACACCGGCGCGCTGCCAGCCTGCAGTCAAAGCTGTTTCCGGACTGAAAGATTACAGCTCCTTCACAAAATCGAGGAGCCAGTTCCGGAGCGATTCGCCGATCTCTTCATCGCGCAGCCCATAAATAATATTGGTTTTGAGGAATCCCAACTTGTTGCCGATGTCGTAGCGTTTCCCGTCGAATTTAAGCCCATACATCGCCTGGTGTTTTACCATCAGCCGCATGGCGTCAGTCAACTGGATCTCGTTGTTTTTTCCGGGCGGAATGTTTTCGAGATAGTCGAAAATTTCGGGCGTAAAAATGTAGCGGCTGGCAACGGCCAGGTTGGAGGGGGCCTCGGCTATACTGGGCTTTTCAATCCAGTCGCTGGCCATGTAAACATGGTCTTCGAGCAGGCGGCCGTCGATAACGCCGTAGCGGTTTACCAGTTCGGGCTTCACCTCTTCGAGCGCAACGACCGAGCTTTTGTATCGCGCAAATACGTTGATCAGCTGCTGGGTTACCGGCGTTGTTTCGCTTTTTACCAGCGTGTCGCCCAGTAAAACGGCAAAGGGTTCGTTGTTGACGTGGTAGCGGGCGTAGCGGATGGCGTCGCCCAGGCCGTTCATCTCTTTCTGCCACACAAAGTGAATGTTGGCCAGCTTCGAAATGTTGCGGATCTTCTCCAGCATTTCAAAATTCTTTTTTTCAAGGAGCGACTCCTCCAGCAGCGGACTGCGGTCGAAGTGTTCCTCAATGGCGCGTTTGCCTTTCCCGATGATCATCAGGATGTCGGTAATCCCGGAAGCGACCGCTTCTTCCACCACATATTGAATAACCGGAGTGTCCACAATCGGGATCATCTCTTTGGGCTGCGATTTGGTGATGGGCAAAAACCGGGTACCATAGCCGGCGGCAGGGATCACTGCTTTTTTTATCATTTTCCGGTGACAATTTCTGGTTTGATAACTTCAATCTGGCGTTCGCTGAGTCTTTTTTTAAGTTGCTGGAACATGGCTTCATCGCGGTAGGTGCCGATGATGGCGCCGCCCGAACCGGTAAACTTGGCGCTGGCGCCTGTTGAGCGGGCCAGTTCCACCATTTCAATATTTCCCTGGGTGATCGGGATGGTCTCCCGGCGCAGGTCGAAATTTTCGTTCATCAGGTTGTGCATCCGGTCGTAGTCGCGGATTTCCAGCGCTTCCCGGAATTCGGTGGTGATTTCGCCCCAGCGCTGCATGGCTTTCAGCACCACCGGGTCGCCAATGTCGAATCTTGCCCGCAGGTTGTTGTGCACCACTTCGGTCCCTTCGGAAAGATTGCTGCGAAAAGCAATGTAAAAGGGCGGGAACTTGGTTGCATCGAGAGGTTCGTAGTGGCCAAATCCGCGCGCCTGCATCAGCTCGCGGTTAAAATCCATAAATACGGGTTGCTCAAAGGCCTGCGCCACGCGGTCCTGCAGGCCGGCAGAGATCCCCAGCTCTTTGGTTTCGACCGACAGGACCAGGTTGGCCAGGATGGCGGGGGGCAGCTGTACCTTAAAAAACTGCATGAGCGCTTTCATGCAGGCGGTAATGATGGCGCTTGAACCGGCCAGTCCCAGCCGCAGCGGAATATTGGAACGGTAGCGGATGGTGAAATTCCGGTTGTCGAGCGGGATTTGGGATGCCTGGCAATATTCGTAGAAAACCTTGATGGTTGCTTTCAGCAGGCGCATCCCGCCGTAATAGCCGGCAAAACAAACATCGTCAACCAGCTCTTTCATGCTGTTGAAGAGCGTCACATCCAGCCGTTGCGGCTTAATCTCCAGCTCCGGTGTCTGGTAAAGCTCCACCCGGGCAATAAAGTTGGAGAAAACAAAAGCGATGGTCTTTCCGAAGTAACCGTCGGAAGGATTCCCAATCACAGCCGCGCGGGGATAGGAGTATGTCTCAATAATCATTGGCGTTGCGTTTTGCCGTTGGTGTTCTGAAAAAAATGACGCGCAAATTTAATCAATTAACGGCACCATTTTTTTACCGCTTCCAGGTTTACCGGATTGACAATGTTTTTGGCTTCGGCCGTGTAGAGGAAATCGAGCTCTTTGGCGAAATAGTGGGTGATTTTTCCGCGCACCATTTTCAGGGTGGTGTTCAGCAGCCCGTTCTCTTCGGTAAACGCTTCGGGCAACAGGGCAATGGTGGCGGGCAGCCATCTTTCGGGGAACATGTTTTCGAATTTGCCGCCCTTTTTGTACTCGTCCACCTCCTGCTGAATGATGCGGAGGGCTGCCTCGCAGGCTTCGTCGCTGCCCGGCGTGAGGCCTCTCTTTTCCAGTTCGCGGTTGATTGCCGCCATGTTGGGCACAATCATCCCCGAGGTGTAGGGGTTCTGGTTGTTGTAGAGCATGGCCTGTTCGATGTAGGGCGACTGGTCGACCAGCGCTTCCTCAATCCCTTCGGGACTGAATTTTTCGCCGTCGTTGCCGATCAGCAGGCTTTTGAAGCGCCCCAGTACATAGAGGAAACCATCGGGATCCATGTAGCCCATGTCGCCGGTGTGCAGCCAGCCCTCTTTCAGGGTGTCGGCCGTGGCGGACGGGTTGTTCCAGTAGCCCAGCATGACATTGTCGCCTTTTATCACAATCTCCCCTTTTTCGCCCTGCGGAAGTTCTTTCCCGTTTTCGTCAAGGATTTTCAGATCGAGGTATTTGGCCAGCTTCCCCGACGAGCCGAACTTAATGGCATGCAGGGCGTTGCTCGAAATCACCGGCGATGCCTCCGAAAGCCCGTATCCCTGGCACATCGGAATGCCAATGGCATAGAAAAAGCGCTGCAGTTCGATATCCAGCAGGGCGCCGCCACCAATGAAAAATTTCATTTCGCCGCCAAAGGCTTCGCGGATTTTGCTGAAGAGGATTTTGTCGTAGAGCCACAGCAGCGGTTTCAGGAAAATGCGGGTTCCGTGGCCGCGGTCCCATCCGTTGCCGTTGTAACAGTAGGCGGTTTTGATGGCGTGGTTGAACAGTTTTTCGGTAAAAGCGCCTTTTTTTCGGATGTTGGATTCGATATTTTTCCGGAAGTTTTTAGCCAGCGCCGGCACACTCATCATGATGGTCGGCTTAATTTCCTTGATATTTTTGGGAACGTTCCTCAGCGTTTCTATCGGGTTTCTCCCCTGTTCGACCGAGGCAACCGAAGCGCCGTTATACATAAAGCAGTAGAGACAGGCCGTGTGGGCAAAGGCGTGGTCCCACGGCAGCAGCGCTAGGGTTTTCCACGATGCTTCCATCTCCATCAGGGTGTTGCTCTGTACAACGTTGGCGGTATAATTGAGGTGCGACAGCATAATCCCTTTCGGGTCGGCCGTGGTCCCCGAGGTGTAGCTGATGTTGGCCAGGTCGTTGGGCCCGATATTTTTCCAGATCGCCTCGAGTTGTGCGGCATTGGTCTGCAGAAACTCGTCGCCGCGGCGGAGAAGTTCGGCATAGCTGATGGTTTTCTCTCCCGGATTCTCTTTTTCGTCTAAATAGATGACCAGTTCCAGCTCGGGAAGTTCGGCACGGATCTCTTCAACTTTAGGCGCCTGGATATTGGAAACAAACACCATTCGCGCCCCGGAGTGTTGCAGCCGGAATTTCAGTTCCGACTGGGCATCCAGTTTTACCGACAGCGGAACGTTGATGCCACCCGCATACAAAATGCCCAGCTCGCTGATGATCCAGGCGTTGCGTCCTTCGGAGATGAGCCCTACACGGTCACCTTTTTTCAGCCCCAGCTGCATAAGCCCGGCGGCAACGCGCATCACCTCGTCGCGCGTCTGGCGGTATGTGGTGCCCTGATACTGACCGTTTTTCTTTTCCCATAAATAGATATGGTCAGAAAACTTACTGACACTGGTTTCAAAAAGTTCGACAATTGTCTTCATAATCCGGTTTGTTACTATTAAATTGGTTTAACGAACCCAAATGTAACCCTTTTCAGCGAATAGAAACCTTCCGGAAGGAAGATTTCCGGCTGCCCGGCAGGACCGTTTTCCGCTTTTATCAACGGGTGCAGAAGCCTTCCCCGGCCGTGGTTTTGACTTTTGTCGGGCGAAACGGTGAAGACGCGCTGGTCACACTTACTGATATTGTTATACAGCATCTTTTTATTAGCTGAATCGGTTTACTTTTGTGAAAAATACAACTTGATGTCGCGACGAATTATCCAGTTTAATCCGGACTCGCCGGTTCCGAAATATCGCCAGATTATCGATTCTGTTTATCAGGCTGTTGACCGAAAACTGTTGAAAAAAGGGGATAAAATTCCCTCCATCAACCAGGTGTGTGCCGATTTCGACCTGAGTCGCGATACGGTTATGCTGGCTTTTAACGAGCTCAAGGCCAAGGGGGTGATCTTCAGCCATCCCGGCAAAGGGTATTATGTGGCCAGCAACGAGGTGCAGGTGGAAGAGCGGATTTTTCTGCTGTTCGACGAGCTGAATTCCTTCAAGGAAGATTTGTACAACTCGTTTGTTTCAAATCTCAATTCAAAAGCATCGGTCGATATCTATTTTCACCATTTTAACTACCAGGTTTTCAAAAATCTGATTCTGGAAAGCGCCGGAAACTACACGTCGTATGTGATTATGCCGGCCACTTTCGACAATGTGGGGCACCTGGTGCAGAAACTGCCCCGCGACCGGGTTTACATTCTCGACCGCCTGAAGCAGGAGCTGCTCGATTTCCCGGTTATCTACCAGGATTTTGAGCAGGACGTTTACGATGCCCTCCGGATGGCCGTTGATAAGCTGAAAAAATACCGGACCCTGGTTTTTGTGAACCCGGGCGGCAAAGAGCCGATGGAGCGGGTGTATGGCTTTAAACGGTTTTGCCAGCAGTACCAGTTTGATTTCAGGGTGGTCAGATCGCTGGCCGACTGGACGCCCGGTTTGTATGAGGCCTATTTTGTCCCGTCAGACCGTACGCTGGTTGAACTGGTGAAACTGGCCATGGAAAACCAGTTTGAACTGGGCGAAAAATTCGGGATCGTTTCTTTCAACGACAGCATGCTGAAAGAGGTGGTGGCCGGAGGAATCACTACCATTTCAACCGATTTTGTGGAGATGGGCCGTAAATTGTCTGAAATGGTGCTTCACCACCGCCACAGCCAGGTGCGCAACCCTTCCAGAATTGTTTTCCGCAGCTCTCTTTAACTTGGCCCGGCCCGTCACACCCAAACGGTAAAAATTGTACTTTCGAAACCACAGCGCCCAAAAACGGCTTGCCTGTTTGCGGGACTGACAGTGAGGACAGACTTTTTAGTTTCTTGAACATGTACGATATCATCGGAGACATACACGGCCATGCAACTTTGCTGAAAAAGTTGCTGAAGACAATGGGGTACAGCAAACGGGGAAATATTTACGTCCATCCCGAGCGAACAGCTGTTTTTGTGGGCGACTTTTTAAACCGTGGTCCCGAAATCCGGGAGACCCTCCGGCTGATCCGGGGAATGGCCGAAAACGGCAATGCGCTGGCGATCCTGGGGAACCACGAGATCAACAACATCCTCTATCATCTGAAAGATGCGCAGGAGAAACCGCTACTCCGGCAAACCGGAAAACGTTTCGCCTCGGTCGATTTGACCATCCGGGAGTTTAAACCCTTTCCCGATGAGTGGAAGAGCCACCGCCGCTGGATGCGGACCCTTCCTCTGTTCCTGGAGCTGGAGAACTTCAGGGTAGTGCATGCCAGCTGGTGCGACCAGAATATCGAACTGCTGAAAGCCGAATTGCCGGTGGGAAAGATCCCCAAGCAGATCTTCCGGAACCTGGTCCTCGATCCGCACTCGCCGTTGTCGCACAGCATCCTCGAAACCACCCGCGGGGTGCACATGATCATGCCTCCCGACCTGAAGGTGCTGGACAGCCGGGGACGCCTGCACCGCTTTTTCCGGATAAAATGGTGGGAATCACCGGCCGGCAAAACCTTTCACGATCTGTCGTTCGAAAGTAAGTTCCGGCTGCCACAATACACTATTCCGCCTGAAATATTACCTGATTTTGAGATTTACCCGGAAGATGCGCCGCCGGTTTTTTTTGGACACTACTGCCGCGGAAACGGCCCTTTCGTCATAAACGGAAACCTCTGCTGCGTCGACTCCTGCGTGACCAACTGGAAGGTGCTGGCTGCCTACCGCTGGAATGGCGAAACCACCCTGCAGGCTGACCATTTTATCAAAGTGAGTTAATTGCCCCTCTTGGGAAAATAAAATCCGGATTTTTCACGAAATTCGTTCACTCGATGACCAATTGAAATGTATCCGGATGTTTTGCTGAACTTTTTACTGCGCGACGGCGGCCAGGCTTACACGGAAACCAATTTGAACCGCCTGATTGTGGAGCCGTGGAACTTTGTGACGGCTGCCTTCTTTGTGATATTGTCGGTTTACTGGCTGCTGAAAGTTGGAAAAACAGCGCGGCAGCACCTGTTTCTCTATGTCATGCTCTGGCTGTTGCTGGTCGGAAGCATCGGCGGGACCCTCTACCACGGTTTCCGCTTTCACCGTTTGTTTCTGCTGATGGACTGGATGCCCATTTTGCTGATTACGTTTGCTTCGTCGGTATGGTTTTTCATCCGGGCGTGGGGGCGTTGGGGGCCGCCGCTGCTGCTGGTAGCTGCCTTTTTTGTTTTCCAGGCGGCGCTGTTCCGCAGCGGGGTTCCGATACAGGTCGCCATCAATTCGTCGTATGCGTCGATGGCGGTGCTGGTGCTGTTTCCGGTCGGCTGGTTTCTCCGGAAAAGCAGTTGGCAGAACGGGCTGCTGGTTCTGCTGGCCCTGGCTGCTTTTGCCGCGGCGCTCTTCTTCCGTTGGGCCGACCATCTGATGTGGCTCCCCGTGGGAACCCATTTTTTGTGGCACCTGTTTGGATTACTGGCTGTTCACCTGATGCTGCGCTTCGTGTGGCTGTCGTACGGAAAGCAGCCGTAAAATCCCAATATTTGCCCGCGAAACCTGAAAAATTATGTCACTGATCATTGAAGATAAAGACCTGGAGCATTTCATCATGGTGGGCGACCGGGTGTTGATAAAACCCAAAAATCCGGAGCAGAAAACTGCGTCGGGGCTGATCTTGCCG
>JARKOX010000005.1 GCA_029975525.1 Prolixibacteraceae bacterium
CCTGACCAATTTTTACCTGAACAACCGCCTTTCCGAACCCGGACATCCCGATTATCCCTTTCAGACACACATTAGCCTGGCGCGTTCTGTCGAGCTGAAGTACTATCAAAATTCGTTCAGCTTTGATTTCATTACAACAAACTACCTGCAACCCGCCAAAAACCGCTTCCGCTACCGTTTGGCAGGGTTTAACGAAGAGTGGGCGGAAACCGATTACGTCGGGCGTGCTACCTATACCAACCTTTCGCCTGGCGACTATATTTTTGAAGTAAAAGGTGCCAATAATGATGGTGTTTGGAATGAAACCCCCACCCGGCTTCAAATTACCATTCATTCGCCACTTTGGACTACCTGGTGGGCCTTTGCAGGTTATGCCTCGGTGCTGTCGCTGGTGGTTTACTACCTCTACACCAATGCAGCCAGTCGAAGAAAATTGCGACAGGAAATTGTTCTGGAACGTATCCGACGCGAAAATGAGGACCGTCTGCATGAAATGAAACTGCGCTTTTTTACCAATATTTCCCACGAATTACGCACCCCGCTCACCCTGATCATCGGTCCACTTGAACGGAGTCTGCGCAGCGGAAAAACTTTGCTCAGCAAAGAACTGGAAGTGATGGGAGCAAATGCCTCCCGGTTGCTGCGACTGATTAACCAGATTCTGGAATTCAGGAAAATTGAAAAAGCCAACTCCGAATTTCGCCCTGTCACCCAAGATATTATTCCGGTTTGCAATGAAATATTCAGCTGTTTCGAAGAGATAGCCCGTCAAAAAAATATCAGTTATCTTTTCCAGGCCGATCCCGCCCCTGTCGTGGCCAGTTTCGACGGCGAAAAGTTAGACATGATCATTTTCAACCTTCTTTCCAACGCTTTTAAGTTTACCCCTCCCGGCGGATCAATTGTTTTTGCGGTGCAAAAAAACAACTCCCTGCCTGTTAGGGAAGGAGCCCGGACGTTTGCAATCGGCGAACTGCCGACCGCTGAATACATCGGCATCAGTATTCGCGACAGTGGCCCCGGGATTCGTGGAACTGATCTCGAACGGATCTTTGATCGTTTTTATCAATCGCCCAAACATGCCGAAAGCGGTACCGGGATTGGACTGGCACTGGCGGCCGAACTGATCTTGTTGCACAAAGGCGAAATTTCAGTCTGTTCCGTTCCGGAAACTGGCTCCCTGTTTATCCTGAAAATCCCGGTAGTACAACCTGCTTCGGGTGTCGTAACCAAAGAAATAGATCTCCCGGAGTCAACCTTACCCCTTTCCGAAAAACCAGGAGAGGAGACCGACCGATCGGAAGAGAGATGGGTAGATCAAAATTTATACGGATCGGTAATTGTGGTGGTGGAAGATCACCCCGAACTGTCTCATTACATCCACCAACTGCTGAAGCCTTATTTTACCGTGATATGTGAAGCAGATGGCGACAAAGGGCTGGAAGCGATCGAAAGGTTTTTGCCCGATTTAGTCATCTCCGATGTCCTGATGCCCGGAATAAACGGCATAGAATTGTGCAAAAAATCAAAAACGGGAATCACAACCAGT
>JARKOX010000009.1 GCA_029975525.1 Prolixibacteraceae bacterium
GCGACAGGGTGGAAGCGCGCAGCGGGCGGTCAACCGTAATCGCTTTCGACATCCCCGACATGGAAACTTCGGGAGCGATTACCACCACCTCGCCAAAAAGGCGCATCACCTCAACCAGTTCGCTAAGCCCTTTGGCATGAATACCATCATCGTTGGTCACTAAAATCAAAGGTTTGTCTGTCATTGCCTCACATTCTTTCCCGACAAATATAGTTGAAACTGAACGAAAACCCCGCCTTCACCCCAGTAGGTTTTGGTATTATCCCACACTAAAAAAATATTGTCGCCACATGTAATGAATCGCCGGTGGTTACGTCTTAATTTTAAATTTGTGAAAACAAGAGCGCGAAAACTGATGAATGCCAGTGATTTTAAATTGAAGATCCTGCCGTTGAGCGGAAAGCTGAACCGGTTTGCCTCCCGGCTGCTGAACAACGGTGAAGATGCCCGCGATGTGGTGCAGGATGTCTTTCTGAAACTCTGGCAGATTCGCGACCAGCTGGAAGCAGTTGAAAACCCGGAAGCGTTTGCCATGCGAATAACGCGCAACAAATGCCTCGACAAAATCAGGGCTTCGCGGCTGGTCCCCATCGACGAGGAGACCGACCGGCGGCTAAAAAACCAGACCGTTGACGTTCACTCGCAGGTGGAGTGGAGCGAAACCGCCGCCCGCGTCCACGAATTGATCGGCCAGTTGCCCGAACAGCAACAAACCGTCATGTTCCTGCGCGATATTAAACATTACGAGTACGAAGAGATTGCACAGGTTACCGAAATGAATGCCAACGCCATCCGGGTAAACCTGTCGCGAGCCAGAAAAAAAGTGAGGGATGAATTACTGAAAACGTGGAATTATGAAGACGAACGAAGTAAAAATATTGCTGCAACGCTACTTTGACGCCGAAACCTCTGCCGACGAAGAGCGCCTGCTGGAAGCATACTTCCGGGAAAATAGTGTCGAAAAAGAGCTGGAACCTTACCAGGCGCTTTTCCGCGGGATGGGAGAGCTGGGTTCCGAATCACGCGATGAAGCTTGGGAAGCGGAAATCATGCACCACCTTCTTGAACAGGAAACTGCCCCGCAAAAGAATTCCCGCCGCCTGTGGTACAACCTCTCCGGAATTGCCGCCTCACTGCTGATTGTTCTCGGAGGCGTACTTTTCTACCAGCAGCGTCAGCACCCCTTCCGCGACTCCTTTTCCGACCCGGAAGCGGCTGTAGCGTATGCCCAGGAAACGCTGCAATTTATCTCGTCAAAATACAACAAAGGGCTGGCGCAACTTACTCCCATCAGCAAGCTGGAGAGCGCTGCCCGCCCGCTGGAAAACAGCCTGAAAACCATCAACAAAGGCTTTTCGGAATTTGAAAACGTACAACACTTGAACCAACTTTCTAAAAACGAATAACATGAAAAAATTGATTTTATTACTGGCAATGCTGGTGCCGCTGGTACTGGCCGCCCAAAAAAGCCCGGTGGACAAATTGTTTGAAAAGTATGCCAACCAAAAAGGGTTTACCACCGTGAACATCTCCGGAAAACTGCTCGGATTTGCCGGTAAAATGGACACGCAAAACCCGGCTACCAACGAAATGCTCTCAAACCTGACCGGAATCCGTATCCTTTCGGTAGAAGATTCGGAACTGAATAAAAAACTGGACTTTTACAAAGAGCTCGAACAGGATGGTTTTTTCCGGAACAACAACTACGAAGTATTGATGGAAGTTACCGAAAATGATGAAATCGTGCGGTTTTACGCCCGCGATGCCGGTGGCGGTAAATTCTCCGAACTTTTACTGGTGGTTGCCGGCAACGAAAATGCCCTCATCAGTATTCGCGGCCTCATCGATCCTGAAAATATCGGCAAAATCACCGGTGCGCTGGATATCGACATGCCCAAAGGCAAAAAATGAACTTCCACCATCAACGGCCTTTCAGCAAAGAGGTTTTCTCCATCTTCAGGGAAAACCTCTTTATTTTTGAAAAAAAACAAAAACCTCCGAAATACATTTTAACAAATCATTTGTTCAGCTGTTAAAATATGCAAAATGAAAGGTAAAGAGACTGCCACACCCAAACAGTGGCAATATATTTGCATTTTACGGAAAGCTTAAAAAATCTATTTGTTGAATTAAAATTCTGCATCTATGAAAAGTATTAAAAAATATTCACTGACATTTTTGCTGGTTGTAGCAGGTGCTTTCCTGGCACTGTGGGCCTACACGAAATTTTTTGACAAACCGGAAATTGTCACGATCCGTGAAACGCAACCGATCAAATACGCCAACCTGCCAACCGACAACAGCAGTTCGCTGCCCGACCTTACCTATGCCGCCGAGATATCTGTAAACAGTGTGGTTCACATCATGACGGAATCCGTTCGCGGAGGATGGTCAAGCGGAAATCCGTTCCTCGACCTGTTTGGCTACCGTTATCGCCAGGAACCGCAAATTGCACAGGGTTTTGGATCGGGAGTGATCACTTCGCCCGACGGATATATTGTGACCAACAACCACGTCATTGAGGGCGCCCAAAATATTAAAGTGATCCTGAACGACAAGCGGGAGTTCTCGGCACGTTTGGTCGGCGCCGATCCGACGACCGACGTGGCGCTGCTCAAAATCGACGCCAAAGATCTGCCCTGGCTGAAATATGGCGACTCGGAAGCGCTGAAGCTGGGCGAATGGGTACTGGCAGTCGGTAACCCCTTCAATCTCACATCGACAGTTACTGCCGGCATTGTGAGTGCAAAAGCCCGCAACATCGGCATTAATGCCGACCAATACAGCATCGAATCATTTATCCAGACCGATGCAGCCGTTAATCCCGGGAACAGCGGCGGCGCGCTGGTCAACCAACGCGGCGAACTGGTTGGCATCAACACCGCTATTGCTTCCCGCACCGGCTCCTTTGCAGGTTATTCATTTGCAGTTCCGATCACCATCGTTAAAAAAGTGATCGAAGACCTGAAACAATTTGGCGAAGTACAGCGGGCGCTGTTGGGAGTTAATATCCAAACCGTAACAGCCGAATTGGCCAAAGAACACAATCTGAAAAAAATTGAAGGCGTTTATGTTGCCAACGTAACCGAAAATGGGGCTGCCCGCGAAGCCGGCCTGCGCGAAGGGGATGTAATTGTTAAAATCCAGGAGAGACTGGTCAACTCCAATGCCGAACTGCAGGAGATCATCAGCCAGTACCGTCCCGGTCAAAAAGTAAAAGTTACCGTAAAAAGAGATGGCTCGGAGAAACAATTCAACGTTACCTTACGTAACAAGCACGGTGATACCGGAATCGTTCGCGATGGCAATGCCATCCTGGGTGCTGACTTTGAACCGGTTAGCGATCAGGAAAAACAGAAACTGAATATCGGTTATGGTATCAAAATCAAAGAGTTGAATAAAGGTAAATTAAAAGACGCCGGTCTGGTAAAAGGTTTTATCATAACCGATGTCAACAAAAGACCTGTTTATGAAGTTAATGATTTTAAAAGGGTAATTGAGAATGCGAGAGGTGGGATTTTAGTAGAAGGAATTTACCCGAACGGAGAATTGGCCTATTTTGTGTTTGGTGTTAACTGAACCTTTCAGCATAATATTCCGTTAAGAAACTTTTAACTAAATTTCCTATCCAATCGATTGCATTGAATAGTTGCCTGAATTGTACTATATTTGCACGTTTTTTAAGGAGAGTTTATGAGACAGCTAAAGATCACAAAGTCAATCACTAACCGTGAAAGTGCCTCTTTAGATAAGTACTTGCAGGAGATTGGGAAGGAAGAATTGATCACTGTCGAGGAAGAAGTTGAATTGGCGCAACGGATCAAAAAAGGCGATCAGGCCGCTTTGGAGAAATTAACCAGAGCGAACCTGCGTTTTGTTGTATCGGTTGCCAAGCAGTATCAAAACCAGGGGCTTAGCCTCCCCGACCTGATTAACGAGGGGAATCTGGGTTTGATAAAAGCTGCTGAAAAATTCGATGAAACCCGCGGTTTTAAATTTATTTCCTATGCCGTTTGGTGGATTCGCCAGTCTATTCTTCAGGCGCTTGCCGAACAGTCGCGCATCGTTCGTTTGCCATTGAACCAGGTAGGTTCGCTGAACAAGATCAACAAGGCATATTCAAAATTCGAACAGGAGCACGAACGCAAGCCTTCCGCCGAAGAACTGGCCGACTCACTGGACCTGCCTGCCGACAAAGTCGCAGATACCCTGCGCGTGTCAGGCCGTCACGTTTCGGTTGACGCCCCATTTGTAGACGGGGAAGATAACAGCCTGCTCGACGTACTTGTCAACAGCGATTCGCCCAATGCCGACCGCAGCCTGATTCAGGAGTCCCTGACCAAGGAGATCCACCGTGCATTGGCGACCCTCACTGAACGGGAAAGTGATATCATCCGCCTTTTCTTCGGAATCGGATGCCAGGAGATGACCCTGGAAGAAATCGGAGAACGTTTTGGACTGACCCGCGAAAGGGTTCGTCAGATCAAAGAAAAAGCAATCCGGCGGTTACGCCACACTTCCAGAAGTAAATTGCTTAAAACATATCTTGGATAACACAAAAAAAACCGTCGCGAAACCGCGGCGGTTTTTTTATTCCCTCAAACGACCATCCTATTTGATCAATTCTACACTTCGTTTTACAAACCGGTCCAGATCGGCGCCTTTCAGCATGCCATTGGCCAGCAGGGCCAGATCGACCAACTGCCTGGTCAGTTTGTTCTGCTGTCCAAACTCGGTCAGTTTATTGCGTTTGGTCTCCTCCAGTTCCGAAACCGCTTTATCAAGCATTTCCAGTTTCTCTTTTTCCGAAGCCAGAATTTCTTCTTCTTTTTTATCTTTTCCGGAAGCCTTCAGCGATTCTGCTTCTGCTTTTTTAGCGGAAAGATCGGTGTCGAGCGCACGGATTGTTTCTCCCAGCTCCGTTTCTTTTTCCTGAAGCAGCTTTTTCACCAACGGATGGGCAGTATTTACAACCAGGTTAAGACTTTCGGGCAAATCGCCATAAATGCTGAATCCGCCCTGAATCTGGCTCATATCTTTCATGCGGCGCATAAATTCGTTGCGGGTAATCAGAATCGGACTGTCAGTTTCATTCAATTCACGGAAATCGACCAGGAAAGAGAAACCGTTGTTTTGAGGACAAACCGCCTGAAACAGGGGTGAAAGCTCCTGCTTCTCCTCCCACGAGAGCTCTTTTTGGCTGCTCTCTTCTTTCACAATCAGGTTTTCGGCCACGTCGGAATCAACCCTCACAAAACGTTTTTCCGGATATTTCTGCTCAAGCCGGTTAATAAGCGGGGTAGCCAACACATCATCCATCACCAGCACATCGTACCCTTTGGCGCGGGCAGCTTCCACAAAACTAAACTGCTCTTCGGGATGATTGGTGTAGAGATAGACCAGTTTTTTATCCTTGTCGGTCTGGTTATCCCCGATCAGCTTCTCATACTCTTCCAGCGTAAAATAGCTGTTTTCGGTATTTTTCAGCAGGAAGAAACTTTCGGCTCTTTCATAAAATTTCTCGTCGGTGAGCATGCCGTATTCGATAAAAAGCTTCAGATTGTCCCACTTCTTCTCAAAATCATCGCGTTTATCCTTAAAAAGCTGGGCCAGCCGGTCGGCAACCTTTTTGGTGATGTGGCTGCTGATTTTTTTCACATTCGAATCGCTTTGCAGGTACGACCGCGACACATTGAGCGGAATGTCGGGCGAATCGAGCACGCCGTGCAGCAGCGTGAGGAATTCGGGTACGATCCCATCTACCGAATCGGTAACAAACACTTGGTTGCAATAAAGCTGTATCCTGTTTTTCTGAACTTCGAAATTGTTTTTGATCTTCGGAAAGTAGAGGATCCCGGTCAGGTTAAAGGGATAGTCCACATTCAGATGGATATTAAAAAGCGGCTCGTCGGCCATTGGGTAGAGCCGGCGATAAAAACTCAGGTAATCCTCGTCCGTCAGGTCGGCAGGTTTCCGGGTCCAGGCGGGATTGGTTTCGTTAATCTGATTGTCTTCGTCTGTATCCACCTGCTTGCCGCCTTCCCAGGTTTTCTTTTTTCCGAAAACAACCGGAATGGGTAAAAACTTACAGTATTTTTCAAGAATGTCGGCAAGTTTGCCTTCATCCAGAAACTCCTCCGATTCGCTGTTGACATACATCACAATGTCGGTGCCCACCTCGGCTTTTTCCGTCTCTTCGAGCGAATATTCCGGATTTCCGTCGCAGCTCCATCTAACCGGCTTGGCATCTTCGCGGTAGGAGCGGGAAATGATTTCCACTTTCGAAGAAACCATAAACGACGAATAAAATCCGAGCCCGAAATGGCCGATGATGGCATTGGCGTCGTCTTTGTATTTTTCCAGAAATTCGTTGGCGCCCGAAAAGGCAATCTGGTTGATATACTTTTCAATTTCCTCGCCGGTCATGCCAATCCCGTTGTCCGAAACGGTGATAGTTTTGGCCTCCTTGTCGAAACTGACCCGCACGCTGAGATTGGAAACATCGCCGGCGTACTCCCCTTTCGACGCTAAAACTTTCAGTTTCCGGGTAGCATCCACGGCATTCGACACGATTTCCCGCAGGAAAATATCGTGGTCGGAGTAAAGAAATTTTTTAATAATCGGAAACAGATTCTCGCTGGTAACACCAATTTTTCCTGTTTGCATATTTACAAAATTTGGTTCAACATCAATTTTTCTCCGCGTTTGTCAGGCAAAGGATATGCCAGCCGGAGAATCCTGACGAAATGTCACCGGCCGGCTCCAAACCGGATCTCCTCAAAAATGATTTTTCTTCTGAAATTTTTTTACAGAAAGTGACTTACTTTACCGCCTGAAAAAGCAAGGAGGATGAGTAAGCTGGAAACTTTTTTTTCACCATTTCGGGAAAATATCATCGGCATCAATCAGGAATTTGAAACGCCTTTCGGACAGAAAAAAATGATTTATGCCGACTGGATCGCCAGCGGACGGCTCTACCGGCCCATCGAAGAACAGCTGATCAGCCGTTTCGGCCCTTTCGTGGGAAACACCCACACCGAAACCAGTGAAACCGGGCTGCGCATGACGCAGGCCTACCACTGGTCGCACCAGCTGATCAAACAGCACTGCAACGCCGGCCCCAATGATGTCATCATCACGGCCGGATCGGGCATGACGGCTGTTATCAACAAATTCCAGCGTATTCTCGGGCTCAAATACTGCGGCAAACTTTCGCACCGCAACTGTTTGGCCGAACGCGACCGGCCCGTGGTTTTTATCACCCACATGGAACACCACTCGAACCACACCTCGTGGTACGAAACCAATGCCGATGTGGTGATGGTAGAGCCCGGCCCCACCCTCGAAGTGGAACCCGAAAATCTCCGGAAAGCGCTTGAACTTTACAAGGAGCGTCCTTTCAAGATCGGCTCTTTTACCGCCTGCTCGAATGTAACCGGGGTGCGTACTCCCTACCACCGGCTGGCCAAAATCATGCACGAATTTGGCGGCGTCTGCTTTGTCGATTTTGCCGCTTCCGCCCCCTACGAAACCATCGATATGCACCCGGCCGACCCGATGGAAAAGCTGGATGCCATCATGTTTTCTCCGCATAAATTCCTCGGCGGCCCGGGCTCTTCGGGCGTTCTGATTTTTGATGCGTCGATGTACCACAACGATGTCCCCGACCAGCCGGGCGGCGGCACTGTTGACTGGACCAACCCGTGGGGAAAATACAAATATGTGGATAACATCGAAGCCCGCGAGGACGGCGGCACACCCGGTTTCCTGCAATCGATCCGCACGGCGCTCTGCTTCAGGCTCAAAGAACAGATGGGGATTGAAAATATCCGGCAACGCGAGGAGGAGCTGCTGCAACTGGCTTTTGCCGGCCTCGACCAGGTTCCGGGACTCAGGCTGCTGGCCGACAATGTCCGCGATCGGCTCGGGGTTATCTCCTTCTACATCGAAGGCATCCATTACAACCTGCTGGTGCGGCTGCTCAACGACCTGTACGGCATCCAGATGCGGGGAGGATGCGCCTGCGCCGGAACTTACGGCCATTTTCTGCTGGAAGTTTCTTACGAAAAATCGCTCGAAATCACCGATAAAATCAACCACGGCGACCTGTCGGAAAAGCCGGGCTGGGTCCGCTGGTCGCTCCATCCGACTACCACCAATGCCGAAGTAAACCTGGTCACCCAAGCACTCCAAACGATTGCCGGCCACATCAGCCACCTGAAATCATTGTACACCTACGATAACCACTCCAATATCTTCTGGCACAAAAACGAAAACCCCGGTCGTTACAAACGGTTGATGAATGACTGGTTCTCACTCGAATGAGCCTGCATTACCAACAACAACCCATGCAATTACGCCGGAAAGATTCCTTAACTTTACCTTGAAAACACAGCAGATGAAATGAGCAGGATTATTCTAAACACAAATCGCAATGAAAATATTTTCATGCGAATTCCACCTCGTTGCTAAACTGGTTTGAAACAATTCGCTGTCTACGAAAATTATAGAAACAAGATTGAAAATTTACACACATGAAATATCAAACCGGATTGGTACTGAGTGGCGGCGGCGCCCGCGGATTTGCCCACCTGGGGATTATCCAGGCGCTTTCTGAAAAAGGAATTACACCCGATGTTATCTCCGGCGTCAGCGCCGGGGCTATTGTGGGCGCTTTTATTGCCAGCGGCCGTCCCCCGCACGAAGTTCACCAGCTGCTAAAAAACAAGGGATTGCTGAAATACTCCAAAATCCACCTCCCCGTTGACGGGCTGCTCCGGCTCGACGGGCTGAAAGAGGTGCTGGCGAAAGAGATTCCCTATTCGCGGTTGGAAGAGCTGCCGATCCCGCTGTTTGTGGGGATTTCCAACCTCAACGAAGGCAGAGCGGAATACCACAACCGTGGCGAACTTCTGCGTACCGTCCTGGCATCGGCATCGATTCCCATCCTTTTTTCACCGGTCGAAATTAATGGTTGTCAATATGTTGACGGCGGATTATTCAACAACATCCCGACAAAACCCATTGAAAACGACTGCCGCCGGCTGATTGTTTCCAACATTCATCCGCTGGGCAAGTCGGGGAAGCTGAAAAACATGGCCCAGATTGCCGTTCGCACCTTTCACCTGAGTATCCTCTCCAAAAATCACGAAGCCCGAAAAAATGCCGACATTTTTATCGAGCCGGAAGAGCTCGCCAGCTACGAAATCCTCGACGTAAAACATGCCGACGAAATTTTCGAGGTCGGTTACAATGCGGTCAGAAACCTGGATCCGGCACTCTTCGAAACCTTCTGAAAAATCACCGGTTCGAATAACGAAACTTCATCCTTTTCTTTTTCACCGGTGTAGGCGCCGGCTGGGGTGGCACCATCCCGGCGATTACCGGAAACGGATGTTCTTCGACAACCGGAATATTTCGTGAGGTCATTTTCTCAATATCCCGCAGCTGAATCCGTTCTTCCGGACTGCAGAAAGCGATAGCTACTCCGGCATTTCCGGCTCTTCCGGTGCGGCCGATGCGGTGGATGTAAGTTTCCGGCACATCGGGCAGGTCGTAGTTAAACACGTGGGTAAGCTCGTCGATATCGATACCGCGCGCGGCAATATCGGTAGCAACCAACACCTTCAGTTTTCCGCTTTTAAAATCGCTCAGGGCTGTTTGCCGGGCTGTTTGTCCTTTGTTGCCATGAATAGCAGCTGCCAGGATGTGGGCGCGGCGTAAGATTTTCACCACCTTGTCGGCGCCATGTTTGGTACGGGTAAAAACCAACGCACCCGGAATATGGGCTTCCTCCAGCAAATGCAGCAGCAGGGCGGGTTTGTCGGGCTTGCCGACATGATAGAGAGTCTGTTCAATTTTATCGACTGTTGAGGTTGGAGGGGTAACTTCCACTTTGGCCGGACGGGTCAGCAGTCCATTGGCCAGTTTCTGAATTTCGGGCACCATAGTGGCCGAGAAAAAAAGCGTTTGCCGCTGAGACGGGAGGTGAGTGATCACCCTTTTCACATCGTGAATAAATCCCATATCGAGCATGCGGTCGGCCTCGTCCAGCACAAAAATCTCCAGGCGCTGTAGATCGACAAATCCCTGTCCGATCAGATCCAGCAACCGGCCGGGAGTGGCCACCAAAATATCCACCCCTTTTTTCAGGGCATTGACCTGGTGCAGTTGCGATACGCCGCCAAAAATAACGGCGTGCCGGATGCCGGTAAACTTTCCGTAAGCGGCAAAACTTTCGTCAATCTGGATTGCCAGCTCCCTGGTTGGGGTCAGAATAAGAGCTTTAATACCAGGTTTGCGCTGTTTTTGCTGGTGCAGAATCTGCAGGATCGGGATGGCAAAGGCAGCGGTTTTACCGGTGCCGGTCTGTGCACATCCCAGCAGGTCGCGCCGTTCGAGGACTAATGGAATGGATTGTTGCTGAATTGGTGTCGGGGTGGTGTATCCTTCGGCAGTCAGTGCTTGCAGGATAGGTTCTATTAACTCTAACTTTTTAAATGACATTTCTGTTTGATATGATGAAGCTGGCAAAGACGTTGCATTTTCTGAATCAGCGAAGTGTTGTTATTGAAAAAACGGCTTGCAACCTGCCGTGTGTATTGAATCAATCGGCACAAAGATAGCCTTTTTTGCAGAAATGTAATTTTTTCGCAACTCTCTGGTAAAAATGTTATTGATAAAAAAATATTGCAAAAAGCAGAAGAAGAGATTCATGCCGGCGTCACTTTTTCTCCAGCCGCACAGTAATTCCATCTTTCCAGGCCGCTTCATCCCCGAAAGATTTCACCACAAACTTTTGCAGCTGTGCGGTGCGGGCGGTGAGTAAAATGTGGTTGCCGTTATTTTCGTGCCTGATTTTGTTTCTGTTTTTTTTCAGCAGCTCCTCCAGCCATTTCGGATCAAGCCAGTTTAAGGTAACCGAATTTCCGTCGAAAGTTGCCCGGGCAAAGGTGTGTACCGGAACCAGGTGCAGGTCAAACCAATCGGGATCGGTACCGCTGCGGTAATCTTTCAGATAAAAATCGAGAAAACAGGTGCCATTCAGTCTGACCACCCGCACCTCGAACGAAGAGTTTTTCCACTCTGCACCAGACTCTTTCATGGTTAAAAGATAAACCGTACTGTCGACTTTTTGCGGGGTTTTCTCCTCAGTAACCGGCCGGTGCACAAAACGCCACGACACCGAGTCCTTGTCGGTCCACTCGCCCAGCAGGAGGCTATTCGGGAAAAGATCCTGGTCGGTGTAGAGCGGATAAAAAGAAAACACAAAACACCCCGACAGAACAAAAGCCAGCAAAACCAAGGGGAACAGGATTTTCGGTTTCATAACGGTCTCTTTTTGGTTTCGAACGTAAAGTAACGGCGAAAAAGCGGTAAACCGATCATTTTCAGCCTGATTTTTTTGCTCTCCAAATTCTTCATTTTCACTCCGATTTTGGGGATTTCAAAAAAATAAACGGGACCAGACAAAAACACTCGTTCCCCGCAGCGAAACAAGGAAAACGGAAACAGCCGGACAGTCAAAAATCCAAAAAACGACCCGGCTGACATTTTATTAACTCGCAAACAATTGCTTTTTTTACAGCCGCAAAAAGCAACGAACCGTAAAACCGAAGCAAAACGTTGCAAAAAACACAGATAGCCAGCACGCTTCATCTGTAGACAGATAAAAAGATGGAAACAGTTATCCTGATGGTTACCACCGGCATCCTGGTTGGTTACCTTTTACGAAAACACCCCAAAATCATCCGGATCACCGAAAAGATGACCGGCTACACCATTTACCTTTTGCTCTTTCTGATGGGGATTTCGGTAGGGCTGAACGACCAGGTTATCCACCATTTTGACGCCATTGGAATACAAGCCGCCTCGGTGGCCGCGGGCTCGGTGGCCGGGAGTGTGGTGGTTTGCTGGCTGCTGTATCTGCTGTTGTTCCGCCGTAAAAATACTACGGTTGATCTTTCACAAAAGCCCGGGGAGTTATGAAAAACAGTCTGACAATCTTTGCTTTTTTCGTAGCCGGCCTGCTGCTGAGCATTTTCCGCAAACTGCCCGGTTTTCTGATGAACACCGACTGGAGCAGCGTAGTGCTCTACGCGCTGCTTTTCCTGATTGGTATTGCCCTGGGCGGAGATCCGAATATGAAAAAGATGTTTCGGCAGATCGACTACCGGATATTACTGGTTCCGGTCGGAGTGGCGGTGGGAACGTTGACCGGATCGCTGGCGGTGTCCGCCGTGTTGCCGCTCACTGGCCGCGAAACAATGGCTGTCGGCGCCGGTTTTGGATGGTACAGCCTGTCGGCAGTGTTTATCACCCGCCTGCACAGCGAAACCCTGGGTATTGTTGCCCTGCTGAGCAACGTCATCCGCGAAATCCTGACCCTGCTGGCAACTCCTTTTCTGGTGAAATATTTCGGTAAACTGGCCGGAATTGCAGCCGGCGGCGCGACGGCCATGGACACTACCCTCCCGGTAATCACCCGTTACAGCGGAAAAGAGTTTGCGCTGGTATCCATTTTCAGCGGAATTGCACTTTCGCTGGTTGTGCCGTTTCTGGTAACATTTATCCTGGAATTTTAACCCGCAGCTTCGACATACAACTGCGTCGCTTCCACCTTTACAATCCTCACCGGCTCTCCCCGCTCGATAAATTCGCCCGCAGTGACCGCATCGTACACCTCCCCGTCCACTTCCACTTTTCCGGAGGGACGCAAAACGGTTTTAGCCACGCCAATTTTTCCTTTCAGCAGGAGCAGGGAATTGTCGATACTCACAAACCCCTTTTCGACCTGCTGAACCGCCTGCAGCGAAAGCGTTTTAAACGGGCCGCGATGTGCCCCGAAAATTTTATTGCTCAGGTAAAGTGAAATCATAAAACCGCCAAAAACACCGCCGACAACCGTTCCGACCGCTACGCCAACCCGCGAGAGGTTAACACTTTCGAAATTGAAGTTCACATTGTTGATCAGGCTCAACACCAGCCCCAAAAAGGCAAGCGTAATTCCTGAAATCCCGGCAATGCCAAAACCGGGCAATACAAATATTTCAACCGCTATCAAAATCAGTCCGATGATAAAAACCAGGATTTCCCAATGTTCGGCAAGTCCTTCCAGATAAAGGGGGGCAAAATAGAGCACCGCGCCCAGGATGGCCACGGCCAGCGGAAATCCGATCCCGGGTGTCTGCATCTCAAAATAGATCCCGCCGATGATGGCCATGATGAGTAACCCCGAAACCACCGGGTGGACCAAAAAGCCGATGATCCGTTCAATCCAGGTGGGTTGGTATTCTACAATATCGCTGTTTTCGTAGCCGGTTTTCTGCAAAATTTCCTGGACATTTTCGGCAGTACCTTCGCAAAACCCGTATTTCATCGCTTCCGAAGGGGTAAAAGTGATTACTTTCCCAGAATCGACAATCCCCTCGATGTGCACCGACGGATCGACCATTGCCTGGGCAATCAGCGGGTCGCGGCGCCATTTATAAATGGTGTCGCCGTTGACCACCAGGGTGTCTTTCCCGTGCGCTTCGGCGGTAGCCCGCATCGTAGAACGCATGTACGACTGGTATTTGTCGGGCATGGCCTGCCCGGTCTGGTTTACCACGGTAGCCGCGCCGATACTGCCACCGGGCCGCATGTAGATACTGTCGCAGGCGATTGAAATAAGCGCCCCGGCCGATGCTGCATTGTTGTCGATAAATACAAAAACAGGGATTTTGCTTTGCAGGATTTTGGTCCGGATGGAGTCGGCATCAAGCACGGTTCCCCCGTAAGTATTCATGTGGATCAAAAAAAGGTCGGCGCCCAGCGAATCGGCGGCGGCAAAAGCCTGCTGGGTCTGCCGCCATGTAGCGCGGGTGATATCCTGCTTGATATTCAGCTTGTACACCAGCTTTTTTTCGGCTTCCTGCGCCTGAGCCACTGCTGCGCAGAGCAGTAACCACACCAACCATATTCTTGTTTTCATTTCGACGGAATTGGCTCCAGCTTCGACGCCAGCTCCAGAAACAGCTTCATTCCTTCCTTTTTTCTGTCGTCTAACCGGAGTTGAATGTTTCGGGTAAAATAATCAAAAATATCGACTCCGGGATAGTTGGGGGCTTCCATTTTTTCCACTTCCGGAAGACTGTCCACCCCAAGCGACAACGCCTGGTTAAACTGTTCGGTAAAAACGGACGACAACGGGTAGGGAGAAGCCCACACGGCAAACACAAAGGGCAGTCCGGTAAATTTCTTCCACTCGTCGGCCAGATCGTAAATATAGGGCAGCCTGTTTTCAATGGTAAAAACCCGATCGCCGATTACCACGCCGGCGGTTTCCCCGGAAATGGCCTCTTTTTCGAAGCCGGCACAGGTGTTTTCCCAATGAAAATCGCGCTTCCAGTAAAACCGGGCCAGCACCCTGGCCAGCAGCACCGAGGTGCGCGACTGGTAATCCATCAGCACCGTTTTTATTTCGGAAAGAGGCGACGCGCTGGCCAAAACCACCGTCCGGACAGCCCCGTCCGAGGCGATGCAAAAATCGCCTGCCAGATGATACGCCGGCAAGTCGGGCAAAGCCCCTACCGGAATCAGTCCCACATCGGCCTGCCGGTGAACCAGTTTGGCCGCCACCTTTGAAGGGATATCGGCAGTAATATTCATCCCGTCCCGGTAGGGCGAACGGTTCAGTCCGTACAAAAACGGACGACTGTTGAGGTAAGAAACAATGGATATATTAAAACGTTCCATGATTTTTTGCTTTCGGGAACAACCTGTACGGTTCTCCGGTTCAATTAGCGAAAGTAAAAATAATAACTGCCCAGCGGAAAGAAAAAAGTCAGTTTCAGGAAGAATCCCCAATCCGCCATTCCCGGTTATTTTGCTAACTTTGCCGCACTTACAAATTTACCGCTATGATATTGAATGCTTTAACGGCTATTTCGCCGGTTGATGGCCGCTACCGGAACAAAGTGGAAAACCTGGGCGCTTACTTCAGTGAATATGCCCTGATCCGGTACCGCGTGGTGGTGGAAGTGGAATATTTTATCGCCCTTTGCGAATTGCCATTGCCGCAACTTCGTGATTTTCCGGCTGAAAACTTCAGCAGGCTGCGGGAAATAAGCTCCGGCTTCAGCCTGGAAGATGCCGACCGCATTAAAGCAATTGAGCAGATTACCAACCACGATGTTAAAGCCGTGGAATATTTCCTGAAAGAAAAATTTGACGAATTGGGGCTTGCCGCCTGGAAAGAGTTTATCCATTTCGGGCTGACCTCGCAGGACGTCAACAATACCAGTTTGCCGCTTTCTATCCACGATGCGCTGAAGCAGGAGTATTTTCCGGCGGTGGAGAGCCTGGTACAAAAGCTGAATGAGCTGGCCGAAGAATGGAAAGAGGTTCCGTTGTTGGCCCGCACACACGGACAGCCCGCCTCGCCAACCAAACTGGGAAAAGAGATCCTGGTTTTTGTAGAGCGGCTAACTGTTCAGCTGGCCCAGCTGAAAACGATTCCTGCCTTTGCCAAATTCGGGGGCGCCACCGGCAATTTCAACGCCCATCAGGTGGCCTATCCTGAAATCGACTGGGCGGCTTTTGCCAACCGTTTTGTCACCGAAAAACTGGGCCTGCAGCGGTCGCAGTTTACAACCCAAATCGCCCATTACGATAACTACGGCGCCATTTTCGACGCCATGAAACGGATCAACACCATCCTGCTCGACCTCGACCGCGACATGTGGACCTACATCTCGATGAACTATTTCCGGCAGAAGATCAAAAAGGGGGAAGTTGGCTCGTCGACCATGCCGCACAAAGTAAACCCCATCGATTTTGAAAACTCCGAAGGGAATATCGGGATTGCCAATGCCGCTTTTGAGCACCTCACCCAAAAACTTCCGGTCTCGCGGCTGCAGCGCGACCTCACCGACTCGACCGTTACCCGCAACATCGGGGTTCCGTTTGCACACACCCTGATTGCCATCCACGCCTCGATGCGCGGACTGAACAAGCTGTTGCTGAACCGCACGGCAATCGACAATGACCTGGAAAACAACTGGGCGGTTGTGGCCGAAGCCATTCAAACCATTTTGCGCCGCGAAGCATACCCCAACCCGTATGAAGCGCTGAAAGAGCTCACCCGCAGCAACCAGCCCATCGACCGGCAGCTGATCCACAACTTTATTGACAGCCTCAATATTCCGGAAGAGATCAAGCAGGAAATGAAACAAATTACGCCGCACAACTACACCGGCATTTTTTAAATTGTCTACCGCAAATTCGACGGCATGAAAGAGTTTTTCCATGTACTCCGCAGGTACATCCCGCCTTATAAAAACAAGTTGATCCTCAACTTTCTGTTCAACCTGTTTTCGGCAATATTTGCTGTTTTTTCCGTCGGGATGATGATCCCGATCCTGGAAATCCTGTTCAACCTGGCGGAAGACGTCAACACGCTGCTCCCCTGGTCGGCCGATCTCGACGTGTTGAAAAACAACCTTTACTACTATCTCACCCTTTTTAAAAACGCCAACGGACCAGGCCTCTCCCTGCTGCTGGTAGGCTTCTTTGTCATCCTGGCCACCATGTTGAAAGTAGGATTTGCCTACCTGGCCGCTTATGAGGCGGTGATTATCCGCAACGGGGTTGTCCGCGATATCCGAAGACAGATTTATGATAAGATCCTGCGGCTGGCCCTCACCTTCTTCTCCGACGAAAAAAAGGGCGACATCATGGCGCGTATTTCCGGCGACGTTACCGAGGTGGAAAACTCCATCATGTCGTCTCTCGACATGTTTCTGAAAAATCCGGTTTTGATTGTAGTCTTCCTGGTTTCGATGTTGATCATGAGCCCCACCCTCACGCTTTTTATTTTTCTGGTGCTGCCGGTGGCGGGCTACGTGATCGGACGGGTAGGCAAGTCGCTGAAAAAAGTTTCGCGCGAAGGCCAGGATAAAATGGGGGTCCTGCTCACGGTGATTGAAGAGACACTGGGCGGATTGCGTATCATCAAGGCTTTTAACGCCGAGAAGAAAATGGAAAACCGCTTTAATGGTGAACTCGAAAGCTACCGTTCGATCATGAACCGGCTGATGTTTCGGCGCGAGCTGGCTCATCCCATGAGTGAGTTTCTGGGGACGATCGTTATTGTTATTGTGGTCTGGTTTGGCGGCACCCTGATCCTCAGCCAAAACAGCGAACTTTCGGGACCTGAATTTATCGCCTACCTCGGCATTTTCTACCAGATCATCAATCCGGCCAAAGCATTTGCCAATGCCCTTTACAGCATTCAGAAAGGACTTGCGGCCATGGACCGCATCGACCTGATCGTGAAAGCCGATGTAACGATCCGCGAAAAAGATGATGCCCAAAGGATTTCGGCATTCAATCACTGCATTGAATACCGAAATGTAAGTTTTGCCTACCAGGAAAAAGAGGTACTGAAAAACATCTCGCTGGTGATCCCAAAAGGGAAAACCATTGCGCTGGTTGGGCAATCGGGCAGCGGAAAAACCACCCTGGTCGACCTGCTCCCCCGTTTTTACGATGTGCTGGAGGGGCAAATCCTGATCGACAACATGGACATCCGCGACCTCAAACTGCACGAACTGCGCGACTTAATGGGAAATGTCAACCAGGAAGCCATCCTTTTCAACGACACCATATATAATAATATAGCCTTCGGCGTAGAGCACACAACGCCCGAAGCGGTGATGGCTGCCGCCAAAGTTGCCAATGCACATAACTTTATCATGGAAACCGAAAACGGTTATCAAACCCTGATTGGCGACCGGGGAAGCAAATTATCGGGCGGACAGCGGCAACGGCTCAGTATTGCACGTGCCATCCTGAAAAATCCACCGATTCTGATCCTGGATGAAGCCACCTCGGCTCTTGACACCGAATCGGAACGACTGGTGCAGGATGCCCTTGAAAAGTTGATGAAAAACCGCACCTCGCTGGTAATCGCCCACCGGCTTTCAACCGTCAAAAATGCCGATCTGATTTGTGTCCTGCACAAAGGAAAAATTGTGGAGACAGGCACCCACAACGAATTGCTGGCGCTGAACGGCCGCTATACCAAACTGCATCAAATGCAGGCTTTTTAAAAAAAGGTTCACCAGCCTGCTGTCAGCACATCGGCCAGGTGAATGGTACGCAGCGGCAACTTGTTTTTACGAAGGTAACTCTCCATATTCATCAGGCACGAAGCTTCGGTGGAAACAACAAATTCAGCTCCGGTTGCCAAGGCATTTTCCAGCTTTTGCTGGGTCATGGCCGTTGAAATATCCTTGAATTTGGCAGCGAAAGTCCCTCCAAATCCGCAACAGGTTTCGGTATCCTCCATTTCTGCCAGCTCCAGGCCTTCTACCTGTCGCAACAGCTGACGCGGTTCTTCGCGAATACCATATTCGCGCAAGGCCGAACAGGCATCGTGGTAGGTTACCCGATAAGGGAATTTCGCCCCAAAATCAGTTTGATGTAAAAAATTGACAAGAAAATCTGAAAGCTCGAAAATCTTTGGTTTCAAGCTGTTCCACTGCGCTGTTTTTTGAGGATCGCCATCGAAAAGCCGGTGATAATAATTGCGGGCATAACTGGTACACGAAGCTGAGGGAGAGACAATCAGTTCAGCTTCGTCAAAATCATCCAGAAACTTCGAGGCCAGTGACCGGGCTTCTTTCCAGTAACCACTATTAAAAGCCGGCTGTCCGCAGCATGTTTGTTGGGGATTGTAACGAACCTGCACTCCGCAGCGACGCAGCAGTTTCTCAACATTGAATGCCGTTGACGGATAAAGCTGGTCGATAAAACAGGGAATAAACAGGTCAACTTTCATCGCTGTTATTTTTGAAACAAAACCCAGTAGAAACACAAAAAGCCGCATTGCTGCAGCTTTTGCACGGGAGGAGCGACTCGAACGCCCGACACCTGGTTTTGGAGACCAGTGCTCTACCAACTGAGCTACACCCGTGTGTTTTGTGCCTGCAAATATAGTAATAAGTTCTAAAAATCCTACGATTTTACGTCATCGTAATTAATGCAGGCCTATACTTGAGTGAACGTTTTTTTGCCTGTCCATCTTTGTCAGAAGGATCAAAATTGATGAGAGAGGGATTCTCCCAAAGGGATTCCTACGGAAGAACCCCGCCGGAACCTCACAAAAAAATTTGTGACCTCGAAAACTATTCCTCTCAATACTTTAAAGAACTACACCCGAACAAACGTTTTTCAAAACCGGAGCATCACGGCCCGCTATTGTCCGGATTGGCGGAGAGAGAGGGATTCTCCCAAAGGGATTCCTGCGGAAGAACCCGCCGGAACCTCACAAAATAATTTGTGACCTCGAAAACTATTCCTCTCAATACTTTAAAGAACTACACCCGAACAAACGTTTTTCAAAACCGGGGCATCACGGCCCGCTATTGTCCGGATTGGCGGAGAGAGAGGGATTCGAACCCCCGGAACCTCTCAGTTCAACGGTTTTCAAGACCGCCGCAATCGACCACTCTGCCATCTCTCCTATTATCTTAAGAACATCGCCCTAAAGAATCTCTGACTAGTCACTTCAACCTCGTTTTCTTCGGAATAGCTGAAATAGCTGTGCCTTTATCTCGATGGGCGCGACAAAAGTAGAATAAATTTTATAACCTCAAAACCCATTGGTTTAAAAAAAACCGGAAACGCTGAAAAAAAAAGGCTTACAGGATTGTTTTTTATAAAGTTATTTCAGAATTTAGTAACTACTTTGAAAAGTTCTCTGAAACCGTTGATTTTACAGGCCTTCCGGCCTATCAAACTATTCACCTGTAACTCCGAATGCGTTTTAAAGTAAATACATAAATCTCTGTTTCAATAACTTAAACTTTTTAAACAATTAACGTATGAACAAAGCACAATTAATCGATGCCATTGCTGCCAAAGCAGGCCTCACCAAAGCCGATGCCAAAAAGGCGCTGGATGCTACTGTGGAAGCTACTACCGAAGCCTTGAAAAATGGCGACCGGGTTGCTCTTGTTGGATTTGGTTCATTCTCCGTTTCCGAACGCAGTTCAAGAACCGGCAGAAATCCCCAAACTGGTAAAGAAATTACCATTCCGGCTAAAAAGATTGTAAAATTCAAACCAGGCGCCGAACTTTCAGATACCGTTTGCTAAACTGGTAAATAAGAAATCCGAGGCTGTCCAAAAAGTCTGGGCAGCCTTTTTTTATATCAAAAAATGACAGAAAATCTCATTGACTACCTTGCAAAGTTTGCCTCTCCCGACCGCATCCAGCTTTTCGACAAAGTTGTGCAGGAACGAACCCGTTATCTCACCGTGGTGCTGGAAGACATCTACCACTCCCAGAATGCCAGCGCCGTCCTGCGAACCTGTGACTGCCTCGGCATTCAGGATGTTCATATTATTGAAGAACAGAATAAATTCAACCTCAACCGGCGGGTAACCTTAGGAGCGGCCAAATGGCTCAACCTGTACCATTACAATGCTGAACAAAACAACACGCGGGCAGCCATCCGGCAGCTAAAAACGGCCGGTTACCGGATTGTGGCCACCGTTCCGCAGTCCAACAGTGTTTCGCTGGAAAATTTCGACCTGGAAAAAGGAAAAACAGCCTTGATTTTCGGTTCTGAAAAACCCGGCATTTCGCAGACCGTAAAAGAGGAAGCCGATGAATTTCTGACCATCCCAATGGTTGGTTTTACTGAAAGCCTCAATCTTTCGGTGTCGGCAGCCATTATTCTTTATCACCTCACGTCGAAACTCAAGGGATCGGCAATCGGCTGGCAACTCTCACCTGCCGAAAGCTCCTCCCTGAAACTGGAATGGCTCAGGGGAAGTATCAAAAGCAGCGACCTGATTGAAAAAGAGTACCACAACCGCCGTTCTGGCGGGTAAAATAACTTCCCGCGGCAATTGTCACCAAACGCAGATTTCCAGGCAGAGTGTGCTGTCCCACTCTTTCAAACATAAAAAATTGCCGTCTTCCAGCTGAGGCAAAAAAACGGCAATCAACCTACTACGCATAAATTATTTACGGGAAAGCATCCAGCAACTCCTGTGAGGAGATCATTTTAACCCCCAGTTTCTGCCATTTCTCAAACGGAAGAGGGAGATTGGGCAATTCCCGGATAGCATCTTCCACCACATAAACTTTTTTAACCAACCGGCGTAGCCCAAGCACAGCATAATTCACACAAATATTGGTAGTTACACCGTAAACAACCACCACTTCGGGCGACAAAGCCTCCACAATTTTCTCCGTGACGCGGTTGCCGGCAAATACATCAAAGGCATCTTTACGGATCACAATATTGCGGATATTTTGCAATACCGGCATATTAAAAGGGATCAGATACTCCTTATCCCAGTTAAAAACGGCCGGAGCTTCGGGCGCCGTTTCGGCAATATACTCAGCGCCCTGGGTCCCGGCCATACAGTGCGGCGGAAAAGTAGATTCCATATCGGGATGTTCATCGATCTCTGCGGAATAGATGTAATGATGGTCGGCCGTATTTACCACCCGGATTTCCTGACGCTGGGCCAATCCGGTTATTTGGGCCCAAACCGGTTTCAGCAATTCAGCGCCCGGCACATACAGTTTTCCCCAGGGCTCCACAAAATCATTTTGGGTGTCAACATTCCAAAACAGCACAAATGAATGTTTCATAGCCGGATTTTTTCTTCAAATTTAGAAGTTTATTCACCAAACTGGTCAAAAACAGCCCACAAATGCCGTTTATCTGAAAGCTCTCCTCCGGATTGATAACAAACAGGATCTGCCGCGGGAATTCTAAAAACGAGCCTTAACAGTTCTTTCCCAAACTTTACCAACAATATATTCACTCCTTCTATTTTTCAATAACAATTATCCAGAATGATTCTAAATTTGGGAATGACGTTTCTTTTTCGGGAGTTCCACTTACTCTATACAAAAATACAAATATCTAACAAAGAGAAGCTTACACGACACGGCATTATTTTTGCCAAAATCTATTCCGGAATTTAAAAATTGCGGTTTTGATCTTAACGCGGGTTACAAACTTTTCAGAAAATAGCAATCAAAAGACCTGCAAAAGCGATGATCTGAAAGGTTTTTCCCACTGGCCTCAAAGAATCTAAAAAAAATTTGGAGTTAGATACCAAAAAGCACTAAATTAGCTATGGGATTAAAAAAATGCAAATTAAGGGATAAGGGCAATATAACGTTTTCGTTACAGAAGCGTTGGCTGCCCCCTCTCCCTGCAACAAGTATTATTATGACAAAAAGGGGCATAACAGCTACATCTGAAAATTCATGCCATCCGGCTATTCCGAGCATTTTCCCTTCTCAGAATAAACCGCTAAAAACCTCTTCAGTAAGGGGGTCAACTTACTTTTTACAAATACTCACAATAACCATCTAATAAATATTTATCCAATTCATCATTAACAATCCAAGTAAAATTAAGGGACTATGAAAAAACATTTACTTTGCGACAGATCATTGACTTACAGAAAAAGTATAAGTTTTGTAACCTTGTGGCTACTTGTTGGATTGTACGCTTTTTCAACGGCAAACGTGTTTGGACAGGAGGTACGGCAATTAGATAATTTTCTGTCTACACATAGTTCTTCAACTGAGAAGGAACAACAAGAAAAAGCAAATCTCGAACAGTTGCTATTGGGTCTAAGACCGACCCTTTATCTGCAAAGCGGAGAGTTAATACAACCAGGCCAATCGGCTGCACTCCGAATAACCACCGATGTTCAATCTGCGAAATTACTTAATGAAGAAAACCCTTTGTTTTCAAAAGTTGAAGTAGTGAGGATCAACATTGACTCGCAGGGGGACTTAACGTTCTCCTTCAACTTGGACAATCTACCTTCTCTGGAAAACCTGAAATACGTCGTATTCAGATGTTCATTCGATATCTGTGAAGGACAACCTGAGAAAAACGCCTGCGAAGTTAAAAAGATATCAACAATGGTTCATTCGGCCTCCGGAAAGGCAATCACCATTTTGTATCAAATCATATCTCCTTCTTAATCCCTTAACCGACAAAAAAAACAAACATGAAAAAAATTTACATCCTGAAAAAAGCAGCAGGGGTAGTTGGTTATTTCACTTTCATCCTTACGCTGATTGCCGGTAATTTTGACCAATCTGAAGCTCAGGTGAGTGTGCCTTTTGCCGAGCGTACCTCGGTATACACCCCTACTCAAACTATCTACGACATCAAAGGTGATTTTACCATGATCGGGAACACCAATATGACGCTTGCTAATTATTCCGACGGTGGAAACAACAGCAGCGACATGAGGTATGTAGATATTGACGGAGACCTTAATACTTTAAATTCCTCTTCGGCCACCCTACAGTTTTCAACTGAAAATGGCGCTATACCGGAATGTTCCAACATTATTTATGCTGGATTATACTGGACGGGACGGGCCCACAATGGGACCAGCCCCAATACGTTCAGCGTCACTAAAGAAGTACCTGGCGCAGGCCCCCCGCAAACCATAAATAATAATCAGACAGTATCGGGTGGACAGACCATAACCTACACTAATTATTCTTTGACGGTTACAAGAAGTGGAAATACCAACAACAGGACCATTACGTACACGTTTAACACCTCCGCTGTGGGAGATAAAGTTGCATTTATTTATGCTCATAATTCAGGGAGCCCGACCTTAATGGTAAGCGTTAATGACGGGCCTGCCACAGCGGTCTCCACTTCCTCTATTGATGCGTCTAACGCATATCTGGCCACCCCTTACATTATTTTTAGCGAAACAGGGGGGATAACTTTTACTGTAAACCGTTTTTACAGAAACGGGAGCAATTCTCAGAGTGATGACGCAAGGGCCTATACCAATATTTCAGGCACCTACCGCCCACCGCTATCCGTTACCAAAAATTTTGACAAAGGCGTGGTTTACCTAAAACATGTTAGCGCAGCGGGTTACACCCAAATAAACGCCGCAGATGCAAATTTCACAAAGGAAATTTATTACCCTACTTCTTCTGATGGTTATATGTATTCGGCCTATGCAGAAGTTACCGATTATGTGCGCCAGTATGGGCTGGGCGAATATTTTGTGGCCGACATAGCTCTGCAAGAAGGGGATGGAGGCAATACCGGTTTTTATGGCGGATGGGGTATGATCGTAATTTATGAAAACTCCAAAATGAGCTGGCGGAACGTTGTTGTTTTTGACGGACATGCTTATGTACAGGGAAATACAACAATAAATTACGAATTACCGGTTGCCGGCTTTTCTACTGTCCAGAGTGGGGAAGTAAACATGAAACTTGGGTTGATGGCCGGAGAAGGCGACCGGAGTATATCCGGCGATTATTTTAATATCCGAAACCATTCTAATACCACCTGGGTTGACTTAAGCCATTCGGGCAATAATTCAACGAACTTTTTCAACAGCTCGATTAACTCCGGTTCCAATCCTCGAAATCCCAGTATCTTAAATAATACGGGAGTTGACATTGTAATGTTTGATATCCCAAACCCCGGGAATACGGTTATTACCAATAACCAAACATCTACCCGTTTCAGATATGGCTCCACACAGGACACTTATGTGATATTCTGTTTAGCCATGGCTGTTGATGCCTACGTACCCGATCTGGAAGCTCACAACCAGACCATTTCTATAGAGGGTGTGCCCGTACCTCCTAATACCCCTATTGATGTAGAGCCGGGGCAGGAAATTGAATACAGTATCGAAATCAAAAACAAAGGGACTGAACCCATAAACAATGCAGTCGTTTCAATCCCCATTCCTTATACTACATCCTATATAAGTAGTTCTGCTGTATATTATGAAGGTTTGACTGGGCCACAGCCCGTATTTAACCCGGGATCCGGGGCAACCGGATCTATTTTATGGAATATTGGAAATATTCCTTTGCCTGCAAACAGTGAAACCCTGCTTGCGAAAATGACCTATAAAGTAAGAGTCACTACAGATTGTTTTATCCTTTCTAATCCCAATTGTGACCCGTTGGTCACCATCAACGGTGGCATCAGTGGCACAGGCGCCACCTCTGGTGTCTCTTTTGAAGGGCGTTCTTTTATCCAAGGTTACCAAACAAATGGAGTCTGTACGGGGGAACCTATTACCGATCCGGTAGCAATTTCGATTGACAGGGAAAATTATATCGCAACCAACTGTACTGGTGAGGATTATACCACCCGTGCTTTTACCTACTGTAATACCATCGGCTCCACCATTCCATTTACCGACGTAAAGGATTTCTTCCCTCCTGGGTCGCGTTTTTATGACCTAATTGATGAGGCAACTGGTAAAGTTTCTCCTTCGGCAACCGAATATACCAATTCATCTGGTTTCCCGGCGACTCCCGGAGTGAGTACCTACTATGCCATTCCTCCTGGAATTACAGCATGCTGGTGGAAGTTTACAATTAACATTACCAACATCACCACGACACCTTCTACGGATAATGTAGACTATTGTCTTGGAGAAACCGCCCTGCCATTAACAGGCATTCCTTCCAACCCGGTTTATTCCCTATATTATTATACCACTGCAACCGGAGGGGCTCCACAAGCCTCCATCACTCCCGAAACTTCCGTTGCCGGCACAACCAGTTATTGGGTCGCCGAAGGGTTATCCGGTCAATGTATTGGACAAAACAGGGCCGAAATTGTAGTCACGGTAAAACCCAAACCAGAATGCTCGATTACGGGTCCCGGTGGCCCGGTATGTCCTTCAACCCAATTGCAATATTCAGCTCCCGCTGTAGCTGGTGCTACTTATGCATGGAGTATTTCCGGAAATGCAACTATTACAGAAGGAACAACCGGACAAACAGTGACAATAACTACCGGGGCAAACAACAATCAGTCGTTCACTTTAAGTCTCACAATAACCAAAGAAGGGTGCTACAGCATCTGCAACAAAGAGGTTGAAGTAAAGGATGAAACGAATCCTGTCATAACAGTTTGCGCCCCAAGCCAGTCCGCTGCTGCCAATGCAAACTGCCAGGCACTGGTACCCGACTTCACGGCTACTGTATCCGTGACCGACAACTGTACGCCGGCCGGAAGCTTCACCATCACCCAGTCGCCCGCCGCAGGAGCTGCTGTAGGAATTGGAACACACCTGGTAACCATCACGATTAAAGACCAGGCTGACAACACCA